>NZ_JBEZJZ010000005.1:0-181453 GCF_040651455.1 Streptomyces sp. NPDC048483 | reverse complement strand
ACGGCAGACCACTGAAAGCCACACCCGACACCCCTGGGTGAGCCAACCCTACGAATGGCTCGCTCATCCCGATCAACAAGGTAGGGACCACTGAAGTTCGCCCGAAAATCGCCTGGCTGGATGGTGGTGTGGTCGACAGTCCTTCGCCGTGAACGAAGTGCTGCCGCAGTTGAACGAGCTGCTGTTTTCCTCGGTCGAGGGCGTATTGGTGGAATCGGTCGAGGTGATCGACACGGTCGTCCGGGTCGAGGCCCGTACGACCGCAGGGCGGGCGGCCTGTCCGGGGTGCGGGTGCTGGTCGGGGCGAATACACGGCTCCTCCTGCACCAACGCCTGGAAACTGTGGGAGGAGATCAGGGAACAGGGCTGTCCCCGCGGCTACGCCAGTGCCCGTGCCTACGTCAGCAGGACGCTTCGCGGCAAACCCCAACCGGTCGGCCCCCGCCCGCCGTCAGCCCGGGCCGTTACGCGCTGGATCCTCACCCACCCCGACGCCCTACCCGAAGGCGACCGGCTCCAGCTCAAAGCCGTCCTGGCCAATTGCCCCGAGCTGACGGCACTTGCCGAGCACGTGCGCTCCTTCGGGCACATGGTCGCTCACCTCCAGGGTGACCGGTTGCCGACCTGGATCGAAGCGGCTACCTCCACCACCGAACTGCCCAGCCTCCGGAGCTTCGCCCCACACCTCGAACGCGACCTCGACGCCGTCACCGCGGGCCTCACACTGCCCTGGAACTCCGGCGTCGTGGAGGGTCATGTCAACCGGATCAAGATGCTCAAGCGCCAGATGTCCGGCCGCGCAGGATTCGATCTCCTGCGCAAACGAATCCTGTTGGCGTAACCGAGAGTCACGCGACCACACGAAGTGGACCAGAGCCTGGCCGGGGGCGTCGATGCGGTGCGGAGTGTGGCCGTCGGCCTGTCGTCCGGCGGCGGACAGCTGCCGATGCCGGTTGCTGGGGCGGACGCCGGCTGCCGGTCGCAGCTCTGGAGCAGCAACGGTGAACTCCCGCTCCCCACAGCGGCGCAGGAACCGGCGAGGCGCGCCTTCTGCCCGTCCAGTCGCCCCTCCGCTGCGCGCGTGACCGCCCTCACACCGCACCGCATTGACCTTCACATCGATGTGAAGGTTCGAGCATGTACCTCAGACGAATCCGCCGCACCCAACAGAGATGCGGACGTGCAGACACGAGGTGAGCCCTGATGGACAACCAACTCTTCGACTACAGCCCGATCGTCGAGCGTACGCCGATCCACTGGCCGAAAGGCGCCCGGATCGCCTTCTACGTGGGGCTGAACGTCGAGCACTACCAGGTCGACCGCCCCTCGACGAGCATCTTCCCCGGCACCGCGGGGCTGGCGCCGGATCCGTTGAACTACGGCTGGCGCGACTACGGGCCCCGGGTGGGCATCTGGCGGTTGATCAACAGCCTCGACCGGCACGGGATGCGCGCGAGCGTCATGCTCAACTCCGACGTCGCCGAGCGCTACCCGCAGATCATCCAAGCGGGACGGGACCGCAACTGGGCGTGGGCCGCCCACGGCAAGAACAACTCCCTCTTCCAGGCCGATATGACTCCCGACGAGGAACGCGCCTATCTGGCCGAGGTGATCGGCACCATCGAGAAGGCGACCGGCCGCCGCCCGCGCGGCTGGCTCGGTCCCGCGCTCACGGAGACCTTCCGGACACCGGAGCTGCTCGCCGAACTCGGCCTGACCTACGTGATGGACTGGTCCAACGATGACCAGCCGTATCGGCTCAACGTGCCCGGGATGCTGAGCGTGCCGTATTCCATCGAGGTCAACGACATCAGCCTGTTCGTCGGCAAGAGCCTGAGCGGGCCGGACTTCGTGCAGATCGTCAAGGACCAGTTGGACCAGCTGTACGCCGATTCGGCGGACAGCGGCCGAGTGATGTCGCTGGTCCTGCACCCTTTCGTCATCAACCAGCCGTTCCGGCACAAGTACCTGGACCAGGCGCTCGAGTACATCGTCAACCATCCCGGCGTATGGCTGACGACCAGCGACGAGATCGCCGAGCATTACGCCAGGACCGCCGGGCGGGAGTCCGTATGACTGCGTGAGCGCGACCGGGCTGATCGGGCAGATCGGGTCGGGGAAGCCGGCTTCGGCGGTCGGCGCCGACCCCCGGTGGATCTGAGTAGAGGACTGAGTAGGAGCGCTCAGGGCGGAGGGAGGCGGGGCCAGGATGCTGGGGCCATGACATCGCCGCTCTCCGACCCGCTGCCGTCCGCGCCCAGCCCCGCTCAGCCCTCCCCGTTGCCGCTCTCGGACACCCGGCCGCGGAACCGCCGGGCGCTGGTGGCGGGCATCGTCGCCGTATTGATCCTCTTGGCGGCCGGCGGAACCGCGACCGCATGGTGGCTGACGCGCGACAAGGACGATTCCCCGCTCGCGGACCGGCCGCGGGTGACGGACAAGGCGGCCGGACTTTCCTACGCGGTCCCCGAGGGCTGGACGAAAAGGAAGGGCGACCTGATCGCGGCCTTCACCTCGTCGATCGCCACGCAGCGTACCCATGACAAGGGAGGCAGTGTCGTGCTCGCCGGCCGAGGGCGGAGCATGCCGCAATCCGCTCTGAAGCAGCAGACGGAGATCGCAGCCCGGTCGAACGCGGAGTTCTTCTACCCGGACCAGGGCTCGATGGTCCAGGAGTCCCGGGCCACGACGGTGAGCGGCCGCCCCGCACACACCGTGGCGCTGAAGGTGAACGACGGAAAGGGCGGCACCGGCCATCTACGCCTGACACTCATCGCGGCGGACAAGCGCCGCTCCGCCTTCCTCCTCGGCGTCGCCCGGCCCGCCGGAGCAGCCGAACGGAAGGAGATCGACACGGTGCTGGAAAGTGCCACCGTGAAATAGCGAGCACGGCCACGCCGCGTCGAAGAGACATCGCGGCACGGTGATCCGCTGATGGAGCGGGTGCCGTAGCGCGTATGGGTCGTGATCGCTGCTGCCGAGCCGGATGGCCGCTGCCGCTTCGGCGACGTGCATGTACGACGGCGTCCCCATTCCTCTTGACTCTTCTTGAACTGGGAGGAAACTGGTTATTACACCAGAAAACCGGAGAGCCGCACCGTCGGCAGAGACGTCTGTTGGCAGGAGACCCTTGGCATGGCTCTGGCTAGGCCCCCGGAAGCCCTGCGCCGCCGGACACTCAGCGACGACTGAGGCAGATGGCGACGACGCGCGGACTGCCGGGGACTGTGTGGTGTGCACGCCCAGCCGCTGATGGATGAGGGCGTCGCAGTCATGGGCCGGGCCCGAGGAGATCGGGCCCGGCGTTTCCGTGAACTCTTGCGCGCCCGCGTTCCTGGCGGGGATCGGGGCGCCCTGTCGTGTGCGCCGCGACCAGATCATGGGCAGCGCGCCGGCGGACTCCGTCGCGTACGACCTTCTCGCCCGCCCAGCGGCGAGGACCGGTCGGCAGTGGGCCGCGGCGCCGAGCAGATTCCCGTCCATAACGCCGGTGAAATCGTGGGCTGTTGTTTCCTGGACCTTGGGGTGGCTACCGAACGATCCCCGCGGGCCGTCCGTCTGTGGAGATGGTCGGTCCGCGAACTCCGTTGAAGGGGCCTGGACCGAACTGCCGTGCCGCCTGGTCCCGTTGGCGTCGGTCAGGGCGCCCACGGCAGCCCGAAACGATCGCTGTGGGCAGTGCCGTCGGCGTCAGCGTCGGGGTCGGCGCGCAGGCCCATGGCCGAGGTGCAGGCGATGTCATTTTTCACCCCGATGCTGATTCCCGGCCTCGTGGCATCCGAGAATGAGAGGCGTGCCTGGTAGACGTATCACTGTCGGCAATCAAGCCTCCCGCCGGCTGTTTCCGCCTTGGCCTCCACCTCTCTGACGGCGCGCCATCGCCGCCACCCCCCAGGAGAAGCCCATGAACCCCCAGCAGGCCCGTGACCTCGTCCGTAGCGTCTTTGGTGAGCAGGTCCACGCCGAGGTGACCGACTTTCCCGGCGGCAACCTGTCCATCACCGTCATCAGCGGGCAGCACGCCGCAACCATCGACGGGCACCCCGACACCGGCTGGGCCTACAGCATCGACCCCGCCGAGGACGACGGATTCACCGGCCATGACAAGTCCGCGGAAACCCTCGAGGAGGCGCTCCGGGGAATTCACGAATGGTTCGCCGGCTGAGCGAGCGGGGTACGGCGCGAGGCGGGGGAGGCGGGGAGGTTGCCTGGGGGGACGGGGCCGGTGCGCTGACGGCTCACATCACCGCAACGAGGACCCGGCCCCGGCTGATCAGCGTATCCGCCGGGTCTGATTTGCTGGCGCATATCGCAAATTCGCCCACTCGGCGCGCTAGTGCCCGAGATGATCCGGCTGCCGCCCGCGGCTGCCCGTAATGCGCCTGTTGCTTTCGTGCACCCGATGAACCGCCTTTCCGCTTTCGTGACGGATCCGTCGCTCTCCGTGCATGTAAGGGGTTAAGGTCGGCATGCGAAAGGGCCCTGAGGCGGCGACCAACCTTCCCGCAGGACCCTTCCGTTCATCTGTTGCCGCGAAGCAAAAAGGAGAAGCCGATGCCTCTTCGTCCGCGTCCTGCAGGGCAGCCGCTTGAAGGGCTGACCAGCGGGTTCAAAATTAGCATGCGTCATGTTTACCGGCGGCAAACATCGAGGGCTGTCGACATGACTGTCAGGATCGGCGTCGGAGCGTTCGTTGCGGTGTCTTCGCTCGGCATTGTGCTGATCCACGGGCCGGCCGCCGCGCCCGCCGTGGCGCTGACGGTGCCGCTCGCTGCGGTGGCGAATCGCTCCTACCTCCGCTGTCGCAGCGTGCAATTGCGGTAGTCGGGGTTCCGCTCCGGTCTCCGCCGCCGCCCGGTCGGCCACGCCGGCCGGGCCAAGCGGAACTCCCACCGCGTTCCGCCCGTCCGGCACCCGGGACGGTTTCGTTTCGCCGGATGCCGACAGCGCTCGCAGCCGCGCAACGAAAGCCCCGCGCACCCCGATCCGCCACGCGACGAAGGCCCCGCACCATCCCATCCGCCGCGCAACGAAAGCCCCGCGCGACCCAAACCGCCACGCAACCCTGTTGGCCCACACGGAACTTCAATGACGAAGAACAAGCCGCCCCTCATCTGCGGCCACTGCCGCTGTACCTTCGAACGCCCCAAGCCCACCGGCCGCACCCCGCGGTACTGCAGCCCGAAGTGCCGCAGCGCCTCCTACCGCGGCCGTACCGCCGCCCCGGCCGCGCCGCGCCGCTACGACGACGATGTCGTACGCATCGGCCGCGCCCTGCTCACCAAGGCCCAGGCCCTCGACCACAGCGCCCACCACCGGGTGCCGGCCCTGCCCCTGGAAGTCCTCGAGTGCTGTGTCGCCCTGCGCCGCGACCTGGACGACATCACCGCCGTCGCCACCCGCCACGCCCTCGCCAACGGAGCCACCTGGCCGCAGATCGGCAAGGTCATGACCACCTCGGAGAGCACCCTGAAAGGCAACTACTCCGCCGAGAAGGTCGACAAGATCCTGGCGAAGCGCGCGGACCGGGGCCCCGCCCGGCTGCGGCGGCCCGCCACCTTGCAGAGCGGCGGGCGCACGCCCACCATCTCGCGGGCCAGCCCGCTCCTCCCCGGCCAGCCCGGTTACGCCCTCTCGCGCGCCCTGTCGTATCTGGGCCGCACCGGCGGGAGCCGGACCGGCCGTGAGCTGGCGGCCGGCGCCGGCGTCTCGACGTCGTACATCTACCGGATCATGTCGGGGGAGCGCACTCCCACCTGGGACGTCGCCGCGGCCTTCGCCCGGGCCTGCGACGCCGACCCGGACGATCTGATGTTCCTGTGGAACGCGGCCCACGCACTGACCTCGCCGCCGCCCGCCGACGGACAGACGTACCCGGAGGCGGTCCACGCCCTCCAGGCCGCCCTCCGCGGCCTCCGGCTGGCAGCGGCCAACCCCGAGATTCCGTCCCTGCTGCGACGCGGTACGGCACCGCTGACCGCCGGTTCGGCGGCCGCCCTGCTGGCCTGCGGCATACCGGCGCCGGGCTTCCTGGACTGGCCGGTGGTCAAGGCCCTGACCACCGCCCTGCAGGGCGACCCGGACACGATCCGGCCGCTGTGGGAACGCCTCGACGCCCTCGCGGCCACCGCCCACGACACACCCGGCGGCGCCTCGTTGCCGGCGGAAGCCTTCGGCTGACCCGCCCCGGCCGCGTCACCCTTCGTCCCGCACCCGCGCACCACGACACCCCTCGGGGGAGCCATGCCGTCCGCATCACCCCACGCCGCCGGCACCACGCCGCACACCACCCCTGTGCGCCCGAAGCTCGGCGAGGCAGTCATCACCGTGGTCCTGCCCGCCGACTTCACCGCCTTCTGCCAGCTCCACCACGACGTCTACCGGCACTACGCCCACCAGCTGATCGCCGACCACGACACGGCCGTCCGCGCCGTCCAGCACGCCCTCGGCGACCTCGCGGCCTCCTGGTCACAGGCCCTCGCCGGGCACCGCACCACCGCCATCGCCTGGAGCGCCCTCACCCGCCGCGTCCACCGCGCAGCCCGTACGTCACCGACCACGCCCGCCGGTGCCCTCTACGCGGACGGGCTCGCACCGGCCATCGAGGCCGACGCGGCGCTCCTGCACCACATCGTCGGCCTCGGTACGGACGATGTCGCGGACACGCTCGGCGCGGAGCCGGCGACCGTCACCTCACTGCTGCACACCTTCGACCGCCGCCTCAACGACACTGCTTCCACAGCGCTGCGGGTGTGCTGGGCGGAGGCGAGGGCGCCGGCCCCTTCCCCCCTCACCCCAGGGTCCGGTCCAGGTTGAACGCCGCGCTGATGAGCGCGAGATGGGTGAACGCCTGGGGAAAATTGCCGATCTGTTCGCCGGTGCGGCCGATCTCCTCGGCGTACAGCCCCAGGTGATTGGCGTAGGTGAGCATTTTCTCGAAGGCGAGCCGGGCTTCGTCGACACGGCCGGCGCGGGAGAGCGCCTCGACGTACCAGAACGAACAGATGGAGAAGGTGCCTTCCTCTCCCCGCAGTCCGTCGGGGCTGGATCGGGGGTCGTAACGGTAGACCAGCGAATCGGACACCAGCCCCTCACCCAGGACGTCCAGGGTGGAAAGCCATTTCGGGTCGGTGGGGGAGATGAACTTGGCCAGCGGCATCATCAGCACCGCGGCGTCCAGGACATCGTCGCCCTCGTGCTGGACGAAAGCCTGCCGTTCGGCGGACCAGCCGCGCTGCATGATCCGCCGGTAGATCGCATCGCGGGCCTGCGCCCAGCGGGGCATGTCCGCCGGCAGGCCGCGGTGGGTGGCGATCCGTATGGCCCGCTCGATCGCGACCCAGCACATCAACTGCGAGTACAGGAAATTCTGGATCTTTCCGCGGGTCTCCCATATTCCTTCGTCCGGCTGGTCCCAGTTGGCGCATACCCAGTCGACCAGTTTTCCGACGTTGTCCCACTGGTCGCTGGAGAGCGGCTCTCCCCATTTGTCGTAGAGATAGAGGGAGTCGATCAGGGCACCGTAGATGTCGAGCTGGAGCTGATTGACGGCGTTGTTGCCGATCCGGACGGGCGCGGAGCCGAGATGCCCTTCGAGGTGGCGGAGTTCTTCCTCGGGGAGTTCGCTGCGGCCGTCGATGCCGTACATGATCTGCAGCGGCCCGTCGGGGCACTGGCTCAGGCAGATTTTTGTGGAGAGGAAATGCACAAAGGCTTTGGCCTCGTCGGTGAAGCCGAGCCGGAGCAGCGCGTAAATGCAGAAGGCGGCGTCCCGTACCCACACATAGCGGTAGTCCCAGTTGCGTTCGCCGCCGATCTGTTCCGGGAGACTGGTCGTGGGAGCGGCCACGATCGCGCCGGTCGGCGCATAGGTGAGGAGCTTGAGGGTGAGCGCCGAGCGGTGCACCATCTCCCGCCAGCGTCCCCGGTAGCGCGACTGGGAAAGCCAGGTGCGCCAGTACCGCACCGTGGCGCCGAACAGTTCCTCCGCTTCCAGCACCGCACACGAGCGCGGCTCGACCCCGCCGCCGATCCGGTCGAGTGCGAAGACGGCGGACTCGCCCTCGTCCAGGGTGAACGAGGACCGGGCGTCCGGGCCGTCGATCTCGACCGGGACGCTGGAGGTCAGCGCGAGGGAGAGATCGGGGGACGCGAAGACGGTCTGGCCGCTCCGGCTGCCGACCGTGTGCGAGTGCCGGCCGTAGTCGAAGCGGGGCGCCACCCGGGCGCTGAACGGCAGCGACCCGCGGACGCACAGCACCCGCCGGATCAGACGGTGCCGGTCCGCTTCGCGTGAGTCGTCGACGATCGGCATGAAGTCCTGGACCTCGCCGACGCCGTTGTCGGCGAAGAAGCGGGTGATCAGGATGTTGGTGTCGGGGAAGTAGAACTGCTTCGTGCGCGCGGGCACGTCCGGGGCCAGCTCGAAGGCGCCGCCGCGGTCGGCGTCGAGGAGGGCCGCGAAGACGCTGGGCGCGTCGAAGCGGCTGCAGCAGTACCAGTCGATGGTGCCGTTCGTCCCGACGAGCGCAGCCGTCCGCATGTCGCCGATCAGCCCGTGCTCGGCGATGGGGGTATAGCGGGGCGCGTCCGCCTTACTGGGGCGCAGGCTTTCGCAGACGGTCATCCGACCTCCCCGGCACGGGGGCGGGGGCACTGGGTTCAGGGTACCTCCGGGGCCGGCTACCGCGCCCCCGCTGCCTGCGCGGCAGCACGCTCCCGCGCGAGCGCGGCCCGCCCGGGGTCACCGAGCCGCTCCTCGAGCCGGGCCTGGGCCGACCAGTTGTACGGGCAGACCGGGCGCAGCTGGATGCGTTCGCTGAGCAGCGCCCGCGCCAGCTCGGTGCGGCCGGCGCGCAGGGTGGCCTCGACGAGGGTGCGCTGGATGGCGTCGCGTTGGGCGTGGCTGCCGCCGAAGGTGTGGAGGCGGTGGCGCAGCGGCAGCAGCAGGTCGGCGGCCCGGCCGTGGTCGTGCTGTCCGTAGGCGATCAGTGCCCGGCAGACCGGCACGCCGATGTCGGCGGTCATGGCACGGTTGGTCACGCCGGGCGTCGCCCCCGCCACCCACTTCTGCCGGTCCTCCACCAGGCGCTCGGCCTGGCCGATGCGGTCCGCGCCCACATACGCCATGACGGCGTGCACGTCGTTGAAGGCATAGTGGGCGCCGTCCTGACGGCTCTCCCAGGCGTCGGCGAGCCGGGACCACCGTGCGCTCTGGTCTTCCCGCGCCGCCAGATACAGCCGCCACAGCAGGGCAGCGGCGTCCAGCAGCTCCATCGCCGCCGACGCCGACGCGTCGTGGTGGAGGGCGGAGTCGTAGATCTCCAGTACGCGGGCGGTGTCGCCCAGTTCCAGCGCGTACAGGGCGTAGTGCCACCAGTTGTGGACGGTGAGCAGGCTGCCCGCGGCCCAGGCATCGGTACGGGCGTCGAGAAAGCGGATCCCGTCGGTGAAGCGGCCCCGCATCTCGTACGTGTGCACCACGCCGTGGATCCCCCACACATCGCGTGGATGCCGGGCGAGCGCCGCCAGGCCGGCCTCCTCGGCGCGTTCATAGTGGCCCGTCTCCTCCAGGCCGAACGCATACATGCCCAGCAGCGGACCGTGGTGCGGGTCGTCCTCGCTCCAGGCGCCCAGCGCCCCGCCGACGCGGTCGCGCAGGCGCTGGGCGTCCCCGGTGAGGAAGTCGCTCTGATGCCCGGCGAAGAGCGCCAGCACATCGCGGGGAAAGGCAACGGTGAGGTCCGCGAGGAGGCGGCCGGCCCCGTGGAGGTCGCCGTCCAGCCAGGCCCCGGCGGCGGCCAGGTGCATCCGCTCCCGCCGGGTCAGCGCCTCCTCGTCCAGCCCGGCGCGGAAGCCGGCAAAGACCTTCCGGGCGGCGGCCGCGTCCCGCTCCTCCGTCCCCAGTACCCCCAGGTACGCGGCCAGCGCCTGCCCCATCACGGACCTTGGGGAGGACGCGAGGACCGCCTGTGCGCTCGCCGCGACCTGCGGCCGGAAGAACAGCAGGTCGTCCAGGGCCTGTTCGTAGTGAGCGAGGGCCTCGGCGCCGGTGCCGCTCATGTGGTGCCCGTGACGGTCCGCTGTCATAGGTCGCTCCTGGGGGGTGCGGTGTCCTCGGATCCCTCCATCGTGGCCGGTCAGGGGCCATGGAGGAAGGGCGACTCGGGGGAGCGGGGGAGGAGCATGCACCCGGCGGAACCCTCTCCCGCCCGGCCCGTACGCATACGGCTCGGGCAGGATGGCTCCCCATGACGGGCGGACAGACGGAACTCGCGGAGCTGCTCAGGCGCGCCGGGCTGGAAGTGACGGCGGAACGGTGGACGGACAATGTCCCGCGGCCGTGGTGCGCCTGGCGGCCGCTCGTGGCGTACGAGGCGGTGCCGACGGTGGCCGTACGCGCCGACCGTCCCGACCTGGTCGCCGCACTGAACGCGCAGTGGCACCGGCTCGCGGTCGCCCACAAGGTGCTCGGCGAGGACGGCGAGTTCCTCATCAGCGTTGCCGGCACCCCGGGAGACAGCGGGGCACGGCACTGGACGCGGGTACGGCTCACCGCGCACTGGGATCTCGCCGGGGTGCTGGGGGACCGCCCGGGGCAGCCGGAGTTCGTCACGCTCTCGCCGGACGGGGCCGCCATGCTGGGCGTGACCTGCGAGGAGTACGAGATCTGGCTCATCGCCGAGGGCCGGTTCGGCGCGCGCAGGGCGGAAGCCGCCGAGGCGGCCGCCCGGGAAACCCCGAAGGAGCGGGAGGCCGCCTGGGGAGCGCTCTCGCGCGGATTGCGCCCCCCGGAGCGGCTGCGCCGGGCCTGGGCGGACGGGCTGGCGCTCAACCCGGCCGCGCCCGAGGACGTACTGCGCGGGCTGCTGGGCCTCTCGTCCCAGGTCCTGCGGCGCAAGCTGCCGAATGCGGTCGTCGATGCCGCCCTCGCCCACCCCCAGTGGCAGGTACGGGGGCTGCTGGCGGAAGCCCAGCCGCACCTGCTGACCGCACAACAGTGGACCAGGCTGCTGCTCGACGAGCCGGATCGCGAGCGCCGGTACGCCCTGGCCGCACTCGCCGCGGACAAGCGCGCCGAGTTCACCGACATCGCGTACGAGCGGCTTGCCACCGACCCCGACCCCCGCGTCCGCGCAGAGACCGCACGCTTCCCGGGCCTGCCGGCGCGGCTGCTGACCGCGCTCGCCACCGACCCCGACCCGCGGGTGCGGACGTCGGCTTGCCCGCCCGCCTGGCCCCACCTGGACGCACCCGCGCGGGAGGTGCTGCTCGCCGATCCCGACGACAGCGTCCGTACCGTCGCGCTGCTGCGCCATCACGAAGACCGTCCCCTGCGCCGGTCGGCCTTCGCCATGCTGGTCCGGCACCCGCGCGGCCGCGGCGAGCACGCGGCCGAGCGGTGCCGCCTGGACCGCGCACTCGCCGAACACCTCGCCCTGCACGACGACCCCGCCCTGCGCCGCGCGCTCGCCAAGAACCCGCACCTGGACGCGGACCTGGTCACCGTCCTCGCCCAGGACCCGGCCGACGACGTGCGCCTGGAGGTGTCCGTACGGCCCGAACTCACCGAAGAGCAGCGGGCAGCGATCCGCATCGACTTCTCCCCGGGCCTCGGTCGCCACACCCTCCCCTGGGTGGCCGCGCTCCACGACGATCCGGACGCCATGCGCCGCTGTGCCACCTCCTCCCACCCCTTGCTGCGCAGCAGCGCCGCCCGCGCCAAGCGCCTTCCGCCGGACGTCGCCGAACGCCTCGCCCGCGACGAGGACCGCGTCGTACGCCTCTTCCTCGCCGAGTCCTGCGACGACGCGCCCGCCGACATGCTCCTGGAGGTCTGGGGATGGTGGACCGGCAGCTTCAGCCACCCCGGACGACCCCGCACCCATCCGAACTTCCCACAGCAGGGCCTGCTGCGCCACGCCGACGCCCCGAACCCCAGGATGCGGCAACTGGCCCTCGACGACCCGGAATCCGCGGCCGCGCTCGTGGAGAGGTTCAGCCGGGACACCGATACGGAGGTACGGCTGCGCGCCGCCACCGACCCCCGCCTGCCGGCCGCCGCGGCGGTATGGCTCCTCGACGATCCGCAGGCGCAGGTGCGCCGCGCGGCGGCCAGGCACCCTCACCTCCCCGCCCGCGCACTGATCCAGCTGCTGCGCGATACGGAAACCGCCGACCACGCGGCCCGGAATCCGGCACTGCCCGCTTCGGTCATGCGGCAGCTGCTTGCCCGGGCCACGGACGACGAGCGGCCGGCACCTGCCGGAGGCCGGGACCGAAGCCCTGGTCCATCGGACGGGGCCCGGGCCTAGGGCGGGTCTGTCCGGTGGATCACGGATGGAGTCGCGCCGAGCGTTTCCGACCTGGCGGTCGCTCGCTCATGGGGCCTACTCGGAGTGGGTGCGCCGGTCGGGCGTGGTGATGTGGCGGGCGCGGTGGTTGGCGACGTTGATGCGGTTGCCGCACAGGCCGGGCATGCAGTAGCGGCGGCTACCGGGTCGGGTGGTGTCGATGAACACTCCCCGGCAGGTGGGCGCGCCGCACGGGCGGAATCGCTGCGCGCCGAGGGTGTGTACGACCCCGAGGATGCCCATGCCGCAGATCAACGAGAGGGCGTCGGCGACGGTTGCTCCCTCGCGGAGTGGGGCGGCCCAGCGTGTGCGGTTCCCGTGTGCGGGATCGGGAATCAGGGTGGCGCCCTGGGCGGGCGAGGTGAGCCTGGTGGCGCCGGCGATGAGGTGGTCGCGCTCGGGGTGACCGATCAGGTCACGCACGGTCGTCCGAAGTGTGTGGACCGCATGAAGGTCGGCTGTGCGTCCGCGGCGGGCGAGCTCGGACAACGCGCCGGGAACGTCGTCGTTTCCGGACCGGTCGCCGTGCAGGTCGGTGAACGCGACGAGGGCGGCCAGGTCGGGCAGATGGTCGTCGCCGCGCCAGACCTCGGCGACGGTGTTGACCAGCTCGGTCGCGACCCCCGCCGCCCAGACGTAATCGCCCAATGCCACTTGCACCCTTTACAGCCCTCCCGCTACTTTCGACTAACAGCCACTTTAGCCCTTACATGTGCGAAGCCGGTGCGATCCGTCTGGCTGCGTGGGCGAGGAGTGGTGACTGCCGCCCACACCTGCTTCGTCCAGGAGGCCTCGCCCATGTCAGAGCTGGAGATCGATGCCGTCGTGTTCGACGTGCTCGGCACGCTCGTCGATGAACCCGCCGGTATCCGCGCCGGCATTCGTGCACTCGACCCGTCGCTCGACGATTCCAGGATCGAGCAGCTTTTGTCGCTGTGGCAGCAGCACATCGACCACGAGCAGCGTCGCATGCTCGACGGCGGCCGGCCCTACCTCACCAGCGACGTCCTCGACCAGGAAGCCGCCCGGCTCGTCGCCGACGCCGCCGGAGTCGACGACCCGGCCGCCGTAGCGGCGCTGGCCCTGTCGGGCCGCCGGCTCCCGCCGTGGCCCGACACCGTGGCAGGGCTCGCCCGACTCGCCGAACGGTTCCCCCTGATCGGACTCTCCAGCGCGAGCCGGTCGGCGCTGCTGGGACTCAACGCCCACGCCGGACTGCGCTGGCACCAGGCCCTGTCAGCCGAAGACGCCGGGACCTACAAGCCGGACCCAGCGGTCTACCAGCTGGCCGTCACCGTCTCCGGACGACCGCCGGAGCGGCTGCTGATGGTCGCCACCCACGCCTGGGACCTGCGCGCAGCGCAGGGCCTCGGCCTGCGCACCGCCTACGTCGCCCGCCCCGTCGGCGACCCGCCCACCTCCTCGGACCGGTTCGACCTGCACGCCGACGACCTGGCCGACCTGGCCGATCAGCTCGACAAGGCCTGATGGGGAGCTTGCCCGGCGCCGTGGCCGGTTGGCGAGTTCGCCGAGGAGTCATTCGCTCCGCATCCGCGTACTTCACCTGCCCACTGCCACATCGCGGCATAGCGATCCTTCGCAATGGGCCAACGGAAGATCGACTTCACTCTAGGGTGGGGTGCTGTCCCAGGGGCGAAGTCCCCCTCGTATAGCGCTACTTGCTGCTCAGGGAGTTGTTGTTGTGGCTCACAGCCTCGCACGGCCTGTCCTGTCCATCGCGCCGCGGTCGCACGACGTCGACAAGGAGAACGACGCGCTGCTCGCCGAGGGCCCGATTGTGCCGGTCACCGTCCCCGGTGAGGTGCCGGTGTGGGCGGTGACCCGGTACGAGCTGGCCCGCAGGCTGCTGCGGGACAACCGGTTGTCACATTCCATGGAGAACTGGGACGCCTGGCAGCGCGGTGAGGTCTCCCCGACCTGGCCCGCCCTGCTGTTCCTGACCGGGCGAAACATGATCAACGTCGACCCGCCGGAACACTCGCGTCTGCGCGCCCTGGTGGGCCAGGCGTTCAAGGTGCGTCCCGTCGAGGCGCTGCGTCCGCGTATCGCCGAGATAACCGCCGGCCTGCTGGACGAACTGGCGGCGCGGCCGGCCGGAGCGGTGGTGGACCTCAAGGAGGACTTCGCCGTCCGGCTGCCGATCACCCTGTTCTGCGACATGTTCGGCATCACCGACCCCGCCGTCGCGCGCCGCTTCAAGGAGCTGACGGATGTGGGCGTGAACACCACCGCGTCGGTGGAGCAAGTGGTGGCGATGGGACAGGAATTCCAGCAGCTGCTGGGCGCGCTGGTCGAGGAGAAGCGGCGCTCGCCCGGAGAGGACCTCACCAGCGCCCTGGTCGCCGCCCGGGACCAGGAGCACGGCTCGCTCACCGATGAGGAGCTGCTCAGCACCCTGCTGCTGATGGTGTCCGGCGGGCACGAGACCACGGCCACGCTGCTGGTCAACGCCGTGCATCAGCTCTGCACGCACCCGGATCAGCTTGCCGCCGCGCGCGGCGACCACCGTAAGTGGCCGGCCGTGGTGGAGGAGTCCCTGCGTCACCGGCCGCCGGTCAAGGACCTCTTCTTCCGCTTCGCGCTGGAGGACCTCGACATCGAAGGGGTCACCGTACGGGCCGGGGAGCCGGTCATGGCGGCGCTGGGCGCGATCGGCCGGGATCCGCAGCTGCACACGGACGCCGATCTGTTCGACATCGACCGCGCGCGGCAGGCGCACCTGGCGTTCGGGTACGGCGTCCACCACTGCATCGGTGCCGCCGTGGCCCGGGCACAGGGCGAGATCGGGCTCGCCGCGCTCTTCGACCGCTTCCCTGCGCTGGCACTGGCCGACAGCACCGAGCCCGAGCCCGCCTCGACCTTCATCGTCGACACCCCGCGCAGGCTGCTGGTCACCCTGACCTGACGGGGCCGGGCAGGCCCCGGCCGCGCTCTGACCCGGCCTGACCCGGTCCGAGGTGATGTGACGTGATCTGACGTGCGGTGATGTGAGGTGACGTGACATGACCGGGCGCGGCCGGACTCGGCCCACCCCGCCTCACCTCACCCGACCCCACCTGACCCGTGACGCGAGGACAGCTCACATGGCATACGAACCGCCCGTCGCTCCCGCACCACCGATGACGCCACCACACGGCCCCGAGCCCGTGCCCCTCTACGGTGACGAGTTCGCAGCCCACCCGCACGCGACCTACGACCTGCTGCGCACGTACGGGGCGCTGGCCCCCGTCGAGATCGCGCCGGGGGTGAACGCGCTGCTGGTGACGGAATACCGGGCCGCACTCGATGTGCTCCAGAACAGGGAAGGGGTCTGGACGAAGGATTCACGCGGCTGGGAGCAGACCATCGCTCCGGACTCCCCGGTCTATCCGATGCTCGCCGACCGCCCGAATCCGCTGCACCGCGACGGCGAGGAGCATGATCGCTACCGCCAGGTCATCGCCGACGGCTTCCACAAGATAGAGCCGCATGTGATGCGGCGGCAGGTGCATGAGCTGGCCGACAACTTGATCATCCGGTTCGGCGGGGCGGGAACGGCCGACCTGGTCGAAGAGTATGCGGCGCAGTTGCCACTGCTGCTGTTCAACCGCCTCGTCGGACTCCCGGACGAGTCCAGCAGCCGGCTGATCACCGCGCTGTCCGGTGTCATGGAGGCCAGTGCCGACGCCGCGGCGGGAGCGGCCGCCTACGATGCGTTCCTGGCCGAGCTGACGCAGACCAAGAAGCGCAACCCGGGGCAGGACCTGACCTCCTGGTTCCTGGAGCACCCGAGGGGACTGAGCGACGCGGAGGTTGCTCATCAGATCGCCCTGGCGATCGGTGCCGGGTACGAGCCGACCGCCCACCTCATCGGCAATGCACTCGCGCGGATGCTCTCCGACGACCGTTACTACAGGACCTTGACCAACGGCTCCCTCACCCCGGCCGACGCCATCCGGGATGTCTTCCACAACGAGCCGCCGCTGGCCAACTACGCCTGGCACTACCCCAAGCGGGACCTCCTCTTCCACGGTACGTGGCTGCGCGCCGGGCAGCTGGTGCTGATCTCCTTTGCCGCGGCCAACACCCAGTTCGGCCAGGTGCAGCCAGGATCTTCAGGGGGCGGCGCCCATCTGTCCTGGAGCGCCGGGCCGCACGCCTGCCCCGTCCCCCGGCATGCCCTGCTCATCGCGACCACCGCCATCGAACGACTCACCGCCCTTCTCTCCGACGTCCACTTGGCGGTCCCCTACGCGGAACTCGAATGGCGGCGCGGGCCGTTCGTGCGCGGTCTGGCGCACCTTCCGGTGGCCTTCACCCCGCTGAGCGCTTCCGATGCCACTCCGTGGCGTCCTGCGGGCTGACGAAAAGTGACGCGTACCCCCCGGGGGCTGTCGCCGCGCCGCACGGGCGGCATCGGCCCCCACTGCGCGGCGGCCGTCACGCCACATGTGGCAGTCACGCCACCTCCTCGCCCCCTGCCGTCTCTTCCTTGGGGGTGAGCCGGGCGACGGTACGCCGCAGCCCGACGCGGCAGTTGACGGCACACTGGAAGGCCCAGGCGGCGTCGCGGGGCAGCTCGACGGGGTGGGGGAAAGTGCGGGCGAGGCGGTCCCGTAGGGCGCTCACCTCAGGGCCGATGTCAATGCGGTGGATATGAGCGGGCCGGGTAGCGGCCATCAGCTCTTCCACCGTCGTGCGGTCCAGCCCCTCCGGAAGTTCGTCCAGCAACAGGCCGGTGACCGACGGGCGGATCGGGAGTCGGCGTCGGGCTGGAACCCCAGGAGCGGTACATCGCTCACGTGGCTGAGGGCGTAGCGCTCCTCGGTGCGGGCCTTGCCCCCCCCTGAGCTGCAGCGACGAGCGTCAGCCGGTCCGTTTCCACGCGGTGAGCTGGAAGAGCCGGGCCGTGTGCATGTAGGGCGGGCGTGCGGTGGTGGCGAGCATGGCGGGTGCGTGGTCGGCGACGGTGACGTGGTGCCCTCGGGCTGCGAGGCGGAGGGCGTCGCCGCCGTCGCCCGCGAGGTCGAGGATGCGTAGGGGGCCGGTGCCCGGACCGGGGAGCTGACGCACCAGGTTCGCTTCGGCAATCGCGTAGCGCAATCGGCCCCAAGGGGCGTCCTGCCACTCCTGCCAGGTGGCCATCGCGGTGGTGAACTTCTGGTGAGCTTCAGCCATTTGGCGACGACAGCGGCCACGCTGGGGTTACGTGCCCGGGGGCCGGCCGCTCCATGACCTGCGGCCCGCTGTCCGCTGCACCAACGTGTCCCTCACGAAGCCCGACGGCCCGCCGCCGGCACCCCGAATTCCCTCTCACTTCCTCAACCCTCCCTGCCGTGCCAAGGTTTGACTGGTGCCGCGGCAGCGGGACCAGGGGGAGGGGGCGCGGCATGACCGGCATGGGAATCAAGCCGCTGGGTGGTGACGACCCGCAGCGGCTCGGCGCCTACCGGCTACTGGGGCGGCTGGCTTCGGGCGGCATGGGGCGGATCTACGTGGCACGGTCCGCGCGGGACGGGTCGCTCGTCGCGGTCAAGACGCTGCTCGCCGAGGGCGCCGTCAGCGACACCGACCGACGGCGGTTCGCCCGCGAAGTGAAGCTGGCCCGGCGGATCGACAGCGCCTACACGGCCCGGGTGCGCGACGCCGACCCGGACGCCGAGCGGCCCTGGATGGCCATCGAGTACATTCCGGCGCCCGCCCTGTCCGAACTCGTCCGCAGCGCGGGCCGGCTGCCCGGCCCGGCGGTGCGCTGGATCGCGGCGGGCACCGCGCAGGCCCTGGTGACGCTGCACGACGAGGGCATCGTCCACCGGGACGTCAAGCCCCAGAACATCCTGCTGCCCTTAATGGGGCCCCGCCTCATCGACTTCGGCATCTCGCACGCCAACGACATCACGCGTACGTCGCTGACCCTGGGGACCATCGCCTTCACCTCGCCGGAGCAGGCCCGCGCCGAGCCGTCCACCACGGCGTCCGACGTCTACTCGCTGGGCGCGACGCTCTTCCACCTCGCCGTCGGCCGCCCGCCCTACCCCGACACCGAGGACACGATCCGGCTGCTGACCCTCGTACAACGCGGCGAACTCGACCTGACGGGACTGCCCGAGGAACTGGCCCCGCTGATCCGCTCGTGCCTGGCCGCCGACCCGGACGAGCGGCCCGAACCCGCCGACGTCCTACGGCAGTTCCTGGAGGAACTCGACCGGACACCCACGTCACAGCGCGGCCAACGCTGGCTGCCGCCGCGCTGGACGGCGCTGATCGAGGAGTACGCGGCTCAAGGGCGGGCGCTGAGCGAAAAGGGGAGCGCACCGGCATCCACGGACGACGAGCGGACACGGCAGGTGCCGCCGCCACGCCCCACCCACGTCTACACCGAGGAGCGGGCCGCACGCCGCGAGCAGCAGGAACGGGCCCGCCGTGAGGAGGAGAAACGCAAACTGACGGAAGCCCAGGCGCGGGCAGCCAACGCGCTGAAGGCCGAGAAACAGCGCCGGGAACAGGAGGCGCGGCAGCGGCGCAAGCGCTCCGAACAGGCTCAGCGGGAGCAGCGGGAGCAGCGGGAGCAGTGGGCGAGGGCGCCAAAGTCCTCCTCATCGTCCACGCCTCCCGCACGCTCCCCGACCTCCGGCAACTCCTCGTCCGACGGCGGCTTCTGGGTAGTGGCCGTGCTCATCGCGCTCGCCCTCGTCATCTGGCGGCCGTGGGACAGCGAGGACGCCGCCAGTTCGACGACCGGCACGTCGAGCAGTTCATCGAGCAGTTCACCGAGCGCCGGTACGTATACCGGTGGCGGCACCGGATCCGTGCCGACGAGCGGCACGTACACGAGTGGCGGGACCGGCTTCCCGGATACGAGCGACACCACCCCCGCCGCGCCCACGACCGCTGCGTCCCGCACCCCCAGCCCGATCGACGAGGCCTTCGCGTCCGTACGGGCCGGTGATTGCCTCGATGCGTATCAGGACGGCTACGGCAAGTGGAGCCGTAGCGCGCCGCTACAGGTCAGCTGCGGTGCGGCCAACGCGTATCTCCAGGTGCGCTCGGTGGCCACGTCCGGGAGCTGCCCGTCCGGTGGGGGACGCGGCGGCTGGTGGCACACCGGGGAGGACTACTCGTCCACCAACCTGTGCGTGCAGCGCCAGTTCCGCAACGGCCAGTGCTTCCTGGCCAAGGCCGCCGGCAACCGCCCCGGCGGCGCGAACCTGCTCACCCTGTGGAACTGCAGCGCCGGCCGAGTGCCACGGGAGTTCAACTACATCATGCAGGTCACGGCCGTCCTGCCGGCCTCCTCGGGCACCAACGCCTGCCCCAGGGAGCCGGGCCGATACAGCTACTCATGGAATGTCTACGACGGCGGGACCATGATCTGCGCCAGGGTCGCCTGATGCCCCGCACCCTCCCGGCCCTCCAGGGCACCGGACAATGCCTACATGAAGAAGAAGCTGCTGTTCATCGTCGCTGCCTGTGTGGCTGTCTGCGCTGCCGGGGTGGTGCCGGTGCTGAAGAAGCACCACGACAACTTGCCCGACGCGCTCAACGACCACATCTTTCATGAGCGCATCAAAACCTTTGCGACCGCGAGAGACGCCCCCAAGGTCGGCGACGGCGAATTGCTCTTCATCCTCCCGGGCTGGGTGCCCAAGGACGCTACGAACGTGCAGGAGAAGGTGCAGACCGACGGCAACGCCAAGCTGATCCGTTTCACCCTTGCCTCGGCCCCGCTGAAGCTGAGCGGCAAGAGCTGCGTCGAGGGCGCTTTCAGTGACGGCCCGACGCTTGACGCGGACTGGTGGCCGCAAGAGGTGGGCGACGGTGCCGGTCGGCCGGACTGTTCCGGTGAATTCCAGTTCCGGGTGGCGGTCAAGGGAAACCAGGTCTGTGCCTGGACCAACGGTGGTCGGTCGCTGTCGTGACGCACGCGGTTTCCAGCGGAGGTCCAGGTCCTCCCCGCGGCACAGAGCGGTGGCATCGGAGGGCCCGGGGGCAGGCTATGACCCCGAGCCCGCCCCCTCATGCCTCACCGGGTTCCGGGGACGTGGCGAGCTCCCGTGCAGCCGCGCACAGCACCGTGATGCGGTGCTCGGGGCCGAGGGTGCGGAGCGCTTCGGCGTAGGCGTCTTCCGCGAGGCGGGCCGCTTCCTCGGCGTCGTCGCCCTTGAGCGCCAGCATGCGGGCCAGGTCCGCGGCCGCCTCGATGGTGAAGGGGTGTCCCTCTCCCAACTCTGCCCGCCGCACCTCGAGTGTCCTGCCGATTTCGGCGAGGGCGCTCTGATGGTCACCGCGTTCCCAGGACACGAGCGCGATGTTGTGCCGGGCCGCGGCGGTACGGGGGTGCGCGGGGCCGAAGGTGGCGATATGCGCCTGGAGGGCGTCCTGGGAATGCTCGAGGACCTGATCCCAGTTGAGCGCGTGCACTTCCTCTTCCACGGTGCCTTGGGCGCTCCGGGCCGCGATCAGCGCTGCCCGCATCGTGGCCGCTGCCATCAGGACGGATCGCGCGGTGACGTCATCGCTGCGTCGGCCGTGAAGGCCGGGCAGCAGGTCCGTGAGCTGCCGGGCGAGCCGCAGCGCCTCTCCGAAGTTCCCCAGCATGGAATGGTGGTCCACCTGCCAGTAGATCGTCTCGGCGGTTTCGGCATGGGTGGGCCCCAGGACCCGCTCCGTGATCTCGCCGGCGTCGCGGGCCAGCCGGATCGCCTCCGTATACCGCCCGCTCCTGCCGTGGAGCGCCGACAGTTGGATGCACGCGTCGGCCAGGAGCAGCGGCGCCTCCTGCGCCGTCGCGGTCGCCGCCGCGAGCGCATCCCTGAGGACGGGCTCTGCTCCGGCGAGGTCTCCGCTCATGTCGGTGATCTTCCCCAGGGCGATGGCGTCGGCGATCCCGGCGACGTCCGCGGAGGTCGCCTGCGCGGTGTGGGCGCCCTGTGCTACGCCTGCGGCGAAGGGCAGAGCGTCCGCCCACCGGCCCCCGGCGTCATAGGCATCCCGTACGCGGCGTGCCGCGTCCAGGACCTTGCCGGCGGTCATGCCGTTCCTGAGCAAGGCCAAGAGATGCGGCTCCAGCAGCGGTACCGCGCCCGCGTCCGCCTGCCGCGACACGGCCAGGTCCACCAGTTCGGCAGCCGCCGCGTACCACTCCTCGCGCTGCTGTTGCGGCATGCCCGCCGCGACCGTTTCCAGCAAGAGGCCGTGCGCGGTGATGCACCGTAGGGGCCGTCCCGCTGCGCCGCCGGGCACCTCGATCAGATCCACCAGCGATGCCGACAGCAGTCCGTGCAGCCCCGCCTCGATCCGTTCCGCGGCGAGTCCGGGAACGCCCACGGACAGCACCGCGGAGGGGGCGAGCAGGGTCAGCGGCACGGGCGCGTGCCCCCAGCACGCCAACAGCCGCAACACACCCAGGGATTCGGGGAGACCGCGCTGTGCCAGGGCGTCCAGTGACAGCTGCCAGGTACGGCTCAGCCGCTCCCGCGCCCCGCTTTCCAGCCCTGCGCCGCGGTCGAGCAGGGCGACGGGATCTTCGCCCAGCTTTTCCAGGTACTCCTCGACCGTCCAGCTTTCGAGCAGCTGCTGGGACAGGAAACCTCCGGCCAGGGTCAGTGCCAGCGGATGACACCCCAGTCGCTCGGCCAGCCGCAGTGTTGCCTCGGGCTGGTGGTCTCCGGGGGCCAGGTCATGGAGCAGCTGTGCTGCCTCCAGCGCCGGCAGGACGTCCACCCGGTGCAGCCGCGCCCCCGCCGCGGCCCAGGCGGGATCGGTGGCCTGACGGGAGGTCACCAGCACGGTCCCTTGCGGGGAGGCGCGCAGCCAGCCGTTGCGCAGCGGCCGCGGATCGTCGGCGTTGTCCAGGACCAGGAGCCACGGCTCCGGTGAGGCGTCCAGCCGCTGCCACACCAGATCGGCGGCGGCGCGGCGGCCCTCCTGCGCGGCGCGGATCTCCTCCGGCGTCGCTCCGCGGTCCGCCGCCACGGCCAGCATGCCGGCCCGAAGCTGCGACTCCGTCGAGGCGTCCACCCACAACGCCACCCCCGGCGCGTCCACTTGGCCGAACAGCCACCGCGCCACCGCGGTCTTGCCGCAGCCCCCGAAGCCGTGCATGACGTGCACACCGCCGCGGGCACCGACCGCGGCCAGGAGTTCCTCGCGCAGCTCCTCCCTGTCGCGCAGCGCCGCGCGCAACGGTGCGGTCAGCGCCACCCGTACCGAGGCGGGCCCGGCAGCCGCCTCGGACGCCCCTGGTGCACCGTGGTGGTGGTGCTCGGTGATCTGGATGTCCCGCTCGGACTGGAAGATCCGTCCCTGCCCGTAGGCCGCGGCATGCGGCGAGCCGGCCTCGCTCACACCGACCCCTCCGCCACGCCGGTCCGACCGGTCCCGGTGGTCCGCACAGTGCGTACGACCTGGCAAACGCGGGCTCGGCCGGTGAGTGGTGACCCCCCGGTGCCCGCCCGTGCCGTGATCCGTGAATCCACGGTTGTCCCCCCTGCAGTCAACATCGCTGACAGGCAACCCTAGGACACGCGGCAGAGCAAGACCGATGGACGACCTCGCGGGGCCGGCCGGCGAAGCCGGGTCCATCGAAGTCGGCCGGATACGGGCAGCGGGCCGGCAGCCCGCTGCCCGCGCGTCGGGTCAGCCGACCGGTACGACGTTGGTGGCTTCCACCGCGGGACGCAGGGCCCGGGCGAGCCCGACGCCGTCCCCGACGGCCCAGAAGTGGACGAAGAACAAGTGGGGTTCGTCGGTCAGGCCGTGGTTGTGCAGCTCGACGAGCTCGGCCCCGGCGCTCCGCAAGGTCACCAGGACGTCTTGGACTTCCTCGGCGATCATGGCGCAGTCGCCGCTGATGGCGGCCCGGCCGCCGCCCAGCGGCTGGAAGTTGATCGCGGTGGTGGATCCCAGGCCCGGTGGGAGTACCAGGTCGCCGTCGGTGATGGTCTCGCGGCGGACGAAGACGCTCTTGTAGATCCCGTCGTCGGTGGAACCCCTGACGCCCATCGCGGCATCGATGCCGGCGGTGTCCAGGTCGACGGGCTGCTGCGGAAGGGACGGCAGTGGCGGCGGCGTGCCGGTGCGGTCGAACGCGGCGCGCAGGCCGCGGGCGAGGTGTACGGGGTCGTGGCCGTGCCCGTGGACGTGGATCCACCAGATGTCGGGGTACTGCGAGAGCAGGTGCTTGTGGACCGCGGTCTGCTCGATGCCGTACCTCTGCAGGGCATCGGTGAACTGCTGCAGTTCACCTTCGGTGACCACCACATCGCCCATCAGCAGCGTGCTGCCGTCGGCGTAGCGGACGAAGGAGACGTGCGAGCCCAGGGCGAGCGCCGGTTTGACGATGATGCCGCGGGAGATCACCTGGAGGTCCCGGCGTGGAAGGGCTGTGTGATACATCCTGTTCCGCTTCATATCGCCTGCCCGGCCCAGCGTGTTGGCCACGCTCGTCCAGTCCGGCAGGGCGGTGGGCACCGGCTCGATCAGCCCGTGGCTTCCCGCCTCGGCCGTCCCGGTGGGCAGGGCGTGAGCGGTGCCCGGCGCCCCGGCCAGGATCGGCGCCAGGGCGGCCGCGGCCAGCACGCGCCGCCGCGGCACACCCGCTCGCGAGTGGGCGTCCTGCTGTCGGTCTCCAGCCATCATGTGAGTACCTCCATGACGAGATGGAAACACGACGGGCTGGGGAGATACCGTCACGACCTTGATCCCCGCCATCGCGTGGGGCCAGGTGGGCTAAACAGCCGTCGCCCGTGGCCCGTACGAGGTCTCGAAGAGGCCCGGCGGCGGGCCGGCAGCGGTGCGCGATGTCCTCGGGGAGCCACGGGACGGCCGCGAACCAGGGGGAGAACCCGGGCAGTTCGAGCGCTTGCCCGGGTGCCCTCGGCAGCGAGTGCGGCAGTGGACAAAAGCAGTTGGCCCGCGATCGCCGAGCCGGGATAATCCGCGTGTTACGGCCACGGGGGGATGCATGACGTTGTTCGCATGTGCGGGATGCGACGCCGTGCTGAGTGCCCCGCTGTCGCAGGTTGCACTTCCCGCCCATGCCCACCAGAAGTGGGGAAACGGAGTGCTGCTCCCGGTGCTCATGGAACCGGGGACGTACGCCGTCGACCCGGAGCCTTCCGGGCTGCCATGGCGGCCGTGGAGCGAGGTCGGAGAGGAGGAAGCGGCAGCCCACGGCGTGTTCGCGCCGGTTTACGGCCTGTGCTTCGGCCCTCCGGGAGCCATCGTCATCGCGCCGGGCGACACCCGCGGCACCGTCCTGATCCCGGAGCGATGCGACGGCTACTGCTGTGGGCTGGACGGGAGCGACGGCCCGAACCTTGCCTGCGCGCAGTGCGGTCGGGCGGTGGCAACCCGCATCGACGACTGCTCGCTCTGGCAGGCGGTGTGGTTCGCTCCGCACGCCGTAGCGCATCTCCCCGCCGACGAACCTGCTGGTCAGTCGGTCGGCTGGGAGGCGCTGGCGCAGGAGCGGCAGGGCACGCCGCCGGTCGATCCGTCCGGGGCATGGAGCATGCAGTGGGAGGCGGCGGTCGGGGCGGGGCTGGCCCACCTGCTGGCGGCCTCGGCGGGCGCACCCGTGGATGTCCCCGACGGCCTCGTCGCGGTGACGTTCGGCCCCGCGCTCGACGCGCTGATCCCGTCCGGGACGCGGGCAAGGACAGTGGCGTTGGCCGGACCGGGCCTGCCCGACCCGGACCCGGCCCCCGATATCTTGCTGGTTCCACAACATCCGCGGACAGGGGAGGCATGGCAGCCGCCCGGCGACACAAGGACCGTTCCGTTGGCCGCCGAGGTGTGGACGTATCTGGCCTTCCACCGCGAACGGCTGCTGGTTCCCGCAACAGGCGGACTGCCCGACGGTGTCCTGCGCGACGACCCCCTGCCGATGCATCCGCGTGGACTGTTCCAGCCCGACCGGCAAGTGTTTCTCGAGACGCTCGCACGGCTGCCCGCCGTTCGTCAGCCGTGGCTGCGCAGGATCTACGACCGCATGAAGGGCCCCCCGTACCCTCTCCCGTTCTAGGGGCCGTTCCCGGATCGAGGCCGCCCGTAGGGGGCTGTCGCTATCGTTCTGCCGTGACTGGCTCTGTGCAGCGTCCGCTGCTCTTTCTCGATGTCGACGGACCGCTCATCCCTTTTGGCGCGGACCCGCAGCGGTATCCGACCTATCCGACGCGTGCGACAGGTACCGACGCGCCTGAAGCCGACGCGAATCCGCTCCTGACCAGGATCAATCCCGAGCATGGGCCTCGGCTGACGGCACTCCCGTGCGAGGTGGTCTGGGCCACGACCTGGATGGCTGACGCCAACGAGTGCATCTCCCCCCGGATCGGTCTGCCACAGTTGGCCGTGGTGAGCTGGCCAGAGCCGTCCGGCACCGACGATCAGGACGAACGCGACGGACTGCACTGGAAGACCCGCTCCCTTGTCGAATGGGCGGCAGGGCGCCCGTTCGCCTGGGTCGACGACGAGGTCACCGACACGGACCGGGCGTGGGTCGCCGCCCACCACCAGGAACACGCTCTGCTTCACCGTGTCGATCCCCGCCTCGGTCTCACCGAGGGCGACTATGCGGCTCTCGAGTTGTGGCTGCGACAGCCGTCCTGACACTCACCGAGTGATGTCGGTGTCGGGGACGCGAGAAAGTCCCACTGCAGTGCATGGGGGCGGCCCGCCGCCTGGCTGTGTGCGGCGGGCCGTGCCCAGGTGTGCAGAGGCCGGCCGGCAGTCCGGTGGCCGGGCAACTTCACCCAGCGTGAGCTGCCGCCGCGGCCACATAGGTGTCCAGGCTCGTATGTGCGGTCCATCCCTGTCGCTGAGCCTTGGCGACGTTCAGTACGACGCTGTGGGCGAGTTGGTCGACCGCGTAGCGGGTCAGGCCGGGCGCGGCGTCGGGACGCCGCCTGCTCAGCCGCTCGGACACGGTCGCGGCCGCGCTCGCCACGGGCAGCGGAAGGTGGCCGATCCGGGCGTGCACGTTGTGGGCCCGCAGCACGGCGCGGATCGCATCGTCGCGCCGGTACGGCAGCGGATCAGCGATGTTGTAGGCGCCCGGCGGCCACACGGCAGCCGAGAGACAGGCGTCGGTGAGGTTCTCCACGGCCGTCAGACTCAGCTCGACATCGCGGCCGGGCAGCAGCAACAGGCCCCTGCGGACCCGGGCCAGGAGCCGGGGCACCAAGTGCGGGTCTCCGGTCCCGTACACGGCGCGGGGCCGCAGGACGACCGCGCCCGCCGCGAGCGCCAGGGCCTCCCCGGCCGCCTTGGTCCGCCCGTAAGCATTCAACTGCCCCTGCACCGGGTGGTCCTCGGACATCCGGCCCCGCGGCCGCCCGGGGGCGTACACGCTGGCGCTGCTCACCCACACCACCGGGCGGCCGGCAGCGGCCGCCAGCAGACGCTCGGTGCCGTCCACGTTCACCGCGTGCATCGCCGCCTCGGCCGGTGAGCCGGGAGGCGGGTCACCGACGGCCGCCGCGCAGTGCACGACGATGTCCGCACCGGCGAGATCGGGTACGGACAGCGTCGCGTCCCAGGGGACATGCCGTCCGACGGGTCCGGGCCGACGGCCCACGCACAGGACCTGCGCGCCCCGGGCGGCGGCGGTGGCGGCGACGTGGGAGCCGCAGAATCCGCTGGCACCGGTCACGGCGACAGTGGTCATCAAGCCTCCTGGACGGCACGGACGATGAGGGAGCGCCAGCTGGGCAGTGCCGCCCGGCGGTCCACGCGTGCGCGGACGACGGCGGGACGACAGGGAGCCAGCGCGGCGAGGGTGTCCTCGAGCTGGGCGCGCGCGAGCCGGGCGCCGGGGCAGGCGTGCGGGCCTGCGCCGAAGACTAGCTGGGCGACGCCGGGCGCGGCGGGACAGCGCGCGTCGGGCGGCATGTCGTGCGCACGGGCGGCGTGACGCGCCACCAGCATCAGCCGGTCGCCCCCGCGCACCGGGCATCCGTCCACCACCGCGTCCTGCGCGGCGACGCGCGGCAGCAGCGGCGACGGGGCGGTCACCCGCAGCAGTTCGCCGACGAGGGCGCCACGGAGCGTGTCGTCGGCTGCCTGGTCCCACAGGCGGGCGTCCGCGCACCAGGCGGCGGCCCGGGGCAGCGCGGCGAGGGTCGTGCTGACGGCGGCGACGGCGAGCATGGAACGCAGCCCCGCGTCCGCGGTGTCCCCCGACGCGGCGAGCAGGGCCTCCAGGCAGGCGGCGGCCGCGGCCGCCTCGCGTGCCGTGCCGGGCCGGCGCGGGCCGGGCAGATGATCCCGTACGGCCGAGGCGGCGGCCTGGGCCGCGGCGTGGGCGATCTTTGCGGGGGCGGCGGGAGTGTCGAGCAGCGCCTGCACGGTGGCCCCGGCCACCTCCCCGGCCAGCGGCACGAGATCCACGCTTCGCCCGGCGTGCAACGGGGCCAGATGCCGGTCGAGGACGTCCTGCCAGACGGGACGCAGCCGCGCCACACCGGCCGTACCGAGCTCGTCGGCGACGGCGCGGCGGGCGCCCCGGTGATCGTCGCCGTCCTGGTCGAACAGCAGCCTGCCGCCGGACAGGTCCCGCGCGGCGCCGCCGGTGGTGCCGGCGGCGCCGCGGTCCAGCGGGAGCCGCGTCAGCACCTGCCGGTAGGCGTCCGCGCCGTGCACCAGGACCGTGTCGCCGAGCCTGACGACCGGCCTGCGGCGGGTGGCCGCGAGCAGCGCGAACAGCACCGGGTGCGCGCGTGTGTAGACACGGCGGTCGCGGCGCCGCGCCGCGGCGAGTCCGTCACCTGGCGGGGGAGTGGTCGTGGTCATCACCCGTGCACCTCCTGGACATCGGCCGGGCTCGAGTGGCGGTGTCGCCGATCGACGACTCCTCGCTGCCCACACCCACCCCCGGTCATTGAAGGCCGTCATTTCCCGACCCGTGCCGCTCGCCCGGGCCGGGGCTTCGGGAGGGACCGGCGCTCAGGCGGGCCGCCGCGAGCCGGGCGGTCGCCGCGCGGTCGGGCTTGCGGGAGCGGCCGGACAGCGGGATGTCGGCCAGCAGCACGGCGTCCGGGCGGGCCGAACCCATCCGCTCCAGCGGCCCTGCCAGGGCCGCGCGGACCCGGCTCGGATCGGCGCCGTGGCCCGGCTGCACGACGGCCACCAGCCGTTCGTCGCCGTCCTCGGCCGGCACGCCGACGAGCAGGGCGAGTTCGACGCCGGGCACGTGCAGGGAAGGCTCGTACAGCCCGGGGTAGATGTTCTCCGCCGCCCTGAGCACCATGTCCTTGCAGCGTCCCTCCAGTACGATCCGGCCGCCGTGCAGGCGCCCGCGGTCACCGGTGGCGATCCAGGGATCGGGGGCCTGACCCAGATAGCGGTGCCGTGCCGCCGGCCCGGACAGCAGCAGCTCACCGTCCGAGCTGATCTTCACGTCCACGCCGGGCAGCGGCTCGCCGACCAGATCCCCGCCGGCCGTGAAGTCCGCCTTGTCCGCCGCTTCCACGGCCGCCGCAGGGAACAGCTCCGTGAGCGCGTACACGCCCCACGCCTCCTCGGCCCCGGCCTTCCTGACCCGGTTCAGCAGCTCCGCACTCGCGGGAGCCGAACCGGTCCACACCCGGCCGGTGAGACGGCCGCCCCGGGCCAGCACGGACCGCAGCTGCGGCGGGGTCAGATAGGTGGCCTGCGGCGTCATGCGCCGCAGCTGCCGGGCCAGCGCTGCCGGGGAGCGGGCGGGCATGGCGACCGGCGCGCCGTTCGCCAGCGACGGGACGAGGACGAAGAAGGTGCCGCCGAGCACCGGCCGGCCCGGCGCGGGCCGCACCAGTTCGCTCACCTGCGTCATCCCGGCGGCGAGCGAGGACCGGGTGTGTACCACCGCGCGCGGCGAGGACGTGGTGCCCGACGTGAACACGATGACGGCGTCCCCGTCGTCGTCCACCGGGGCGGGCAAGGACACCGCCGAGGAACGCTCCAACGACGGCGCACAGCCGGGCAGCCACGGCCCGACCGTGACCACGGGACCCAGCTCGTCCAGGGCCGGCAGAGCCAGCCGGGCACGGCGCGCGAGCGGCCTCGCCCAACCGGCGACGGCCTGCGCGGCGGCGTCCGCCAGCACGAGAGCGGGCCGGGCCAGCGCGAGGCGGGCCCGCAGCACGTCCGGCCCGGCGCCCGGGTCGAGAACGGCCGCACACAGCCCCAGCCGGTGCACGGCGAGCAATACGGCCACGGCACGCGGGCCGGGGCGGACGGCAACACCCACCGTCTCGCCGCACCGCAGTCCCCGCCCGTGCAGCGCCGCGGCGTAGGCGTCGGCGAGATCGGCGAGTTCACCGCAGCTCGCCCTGGTACGCGCGGCACCGAGACGCCCGGCACCGAGGATCGCCGGCCGCTCCGGACGGCGGCGCAGGGTGTGAGCAAGCGCGTCAAGCATCAGCGGGGGTCCTGTCCGTGAAGGCCGCTTCCCTTGTCCAGGTACCAGCGGGCGGTGGCGACGACTCCGTACGCGCGCAGCCGCCGGGTCGAGTTCTCCACGACCATGTCCCGCACATGGACGATGGACTTGGTGCGGCGGCGCACCCGGTTGAGGAAGAGCCGGTCGGTGGGCGAGCAACGACGCGGCATCCCGCCGGCCACCTCGTACAGCCGGGCGGTGATCGCCATGTTGTTGCCGGCGTGCATCCGGTACGGCGCGAGATATCCGTGCCGGCGCCGGTGGGCCGGGCGCAGCCGTCCGAAGAGGGCGGCCAGCGCCACCAGGGCCCGGAAGCCGGCGCGGCCCACCGGTCCGTGCTCGTCCCCCCGCGCTTCGATCCGGCCGCACACCATGCCCGCGCCGCGTTCCATCGCCGCGCGCGCGGCGGCCGTCCAGCGGGGGCGGGGCAGACAGTCGGCATCGGTGCGCGCGAGCAGGGTGGCGCCCCGCTCGATCGCGTACCGAAAACCCGTGTCCACCGCGCATCCGACGCCCTTCTCGCGCTCGTCGATGACGTGGACGGCAAACGGCGCGGTCCGGCCGAAATCCCGGGAGATGTCCGCGGTCCGGTCACCGGAGGCGTTGTCCACCACGACGAGCGTGAAGTCCTGGTCGTGCTGCGCCGCGAGAGCCTGCAAGGTGCCGCCGATGCGGGCGGCCTCCTCGTAGGCGGGCACGATGACCCACAGCGCACTCATGCCTTCTCCCAGACCATCGTCATGATGCTGACGCCGCCGCCGAGGCCGACGAACAGCACGCGCTCGCCGGGCAGCAGCCGGTCGTGGACACGGTCGAGCTGGACGCCGAGAGAGGCGGAGGCGACGTTGCCGATCTCGGGGACCGTGACCACCAGACGGTCCTCGGGTACGCCGGTGACCTCCACGAACCGCTCCAGGTACGGCCCGGTCACCTGGTGAACCAGCACATGCCGAAAGTCGGTCCACTCCAGCCGCGTCCGGCGCCGCATCCGGTCGAGGGCAGTCATGCCGATCTTCTCGAACACCTCACGCAGTGCGGCCCCGTCACCGTGAAAGTAGGTGTGCTCCTCGCTGCGGGGGTGGCGGGAGCCGCCGCCGAAGATACCGCCCACGGACCAGTGTTCGGAATGGGTCTCGCCGTCCACGTCGAGGATGCCGCCCGTCGCCACCGGCTCCAGGACGACGGCGGCGCCGGCGTCGCCGAAGGTGTAACCGGCGAAGCCGTCACGGAACTGGGCAAGGTCGGCCGGCGCCCGTCGCACCGCCCTGCTCGGCGTCTCACCGGTGACCACCAGGGCCCGGCGGGCACGTCCCGCAAGGATCATCGCCCGGGCCGTGTCGATGCCGTTGACGAAGCTGTTGCAGGCATTCGTCACATCCAAGGCATGTGCCCGCGAACCGAGTTCCGCCTGCACGACGTGCGCCGTGGCCGGCTCGACCATGTCGCGGCTGGCGGACGCAAAGAGCAGCAGATCGATGTCGAACGGCTCCAGCCCCGCCCTGGCCAGCGCGCTGCGCGCCGCCCGGACGGCGAGCGTCGAGGCGTATTCGTCCTCGGAGGCTATTCGGCGCGAGGCAATGCCCGTTGCCCGCTGCAGCATCCTCGCCGGAAGCGGCAGCCCGCAGGCATCTGCCACTTGCTGCTGAAGCTCCTGCGACGTCACTACCTGGTGCGGCAGAACGGAGCTGACGGCCGTGATGCCCACACGCCGGATGCCATCGGCTGACTGGTCCATGTCCATGCCCGGCACGCTATGCCTGACACCAGGCAGCAGGCCTGAGCACTCGTACTCATCTGCTGCGGTGGTGCCGGAGCCGGTGGCAGGCCGAAGCGGTCCGGCTCGATACGGCTGCTGAACCGGCCCTTCACCACCGGACAGGGCCGGGCGGCGGATTACCTCACAAGTAATCGACAGTGACCGGGCCGGCTACGAAGATCGGGATCGGTCCGGGCGACACCATCCGATGATGCGGGTGGTGCGCCGGGTGCCCGAACCCAGATCCTTGAGGAAAGGAAAGCGCTGTGAGCAATTTCGCCGACATTGTGGACCGCTACACCGCCGTGTGGAACGAGACGGATGCCGAACGCCGTCACAAGGCCGTCGGCGAGCTGTGGGCGAGCGATGGCCACTACGCCAACGTGACCGACGAATTCCGCGGACACAGCCAGATCCACGAGGCCATTCACGAGGCGTACGAGGACTTCGTCGAGAAGGGATTCGCCTTCACGGTGCACAACTACCAGGTGAACCACGACTGCGTGCGCATCACCTGGCACATGGTGCCCGCCGGCGGCGGAGATGTCGCGGCCGTCGGCACGGAGTTCATCGTCGTCGGCCCGGACGGCCTCATCCAGAGCGACTTCCAGTTCATGGACGTGGCACCGGCCCAGTAGGTCCGCGCTTCCACCCCGCGGGAGGCCGAGCCGGCGCCGGGGACCCGCGGCGCTCCGGACCGCCGGTGCCGGCGCAGGGCCCGTGATTGACCTTCACCTTGGGGAAGGTCACAGCATCAGCGACATGCACGTCCCGATGCCCCCGTTCCGATATCAGGAACTCATCCGTGAGGCCGACGCATACCGGCTTGCCAAGGAAGCGCGGAAGAGTAAGCCGGCCTCCCGGGCGGCCGCAGCCGGCAAACCGCTGCTCTCTCGCCTGCGCGTGCCGGCCCGGCTCCGGCGATGAAAGGTTCGGGGGCCTGGGGCGGACGGTGCGCCGGCGTACCCCGGCGCGGGGAACCTCGTTCCCGACCGCCGCGCCCCCCTCCCCGTGACGCACGATTCGGATCATCAAGCCCTCCGCGCGCTGCTCGGGGCCGCCGTGCCCGACGACCTCGTCGTCCCGGTGCCGGACCGGCTCGCCGCCACGTCCCTCCTCGGCACCGCCAGACCGGATGCCGGGTTCGTCGGCCCCGTCATCGCGCACGGCACGCCCGCACACCTCACGGCCCTGGCCGCCAACCCCGCACTCACGCGCGCCCGGCTCCGCGCTCTCGCGGAGAGACTCTCCGCGGGAGCGGCCGACCCCGCGGCAGGCGCCGGCAGCCCCGAACGGGCCCACCTCTCCACCGCTGCCGAACTCACCTACGTCCACCGCGACGCCACTCCCCGCCTGCGCCATCACCTCGCGACCGGCCCGTTCGGTGCGGAGCCGGCCGCACGCCTGCACAGCGCCCCCGCATCGACTGCGTCCGACCGCTCGCCGTCTCCGGCGACCCCCGCGTCCTGCTCCGGATTCTGACCGCGCCGGGGGACCGGGTCACCGCGGCGGAACAAGCCGACGCCGCGCTCCGGCTGCTGTCGGCCGGGTGGGCGTACCTCATCCTCGAGCTGCTCGGCCGCCCGGGCACGACCATCCCGCGGCGCCGGGTCCGCCGTGAACTACGGCGTCTGCTGGGCGGGTACGGCACGCCCCCGGCGGGCACCGCCGACCCGCCTGCCGCTGTCCTGGTCCGGATGGCCCGGCGGCCCGACAGTCAGGGCGGCCTCACGGGCATGCTCCGGGACACGGCACGCTCGACGTGGCGGCCCTGCTGCGACACGGCACACCCGCCCGCCACGTGCTACCGCGCCGAGACATCGAGTGGTACCGACAAGCCGTGCTGCCGGACAAACCCCTCGTCGACGAGGTCCGCCGCCGCCTGGGACCGTCCACCGACGACCTCGAGACGTGGGCCGTCGCCGCACGTCTCCTTCCGGCTTTCTCGGGCACGCTCGCGGAGCTGTTCGACACCGCGGTCGCCATCACCCGCACATGACAGCCGCACCCCGCGGCCCTCTTGGCTTCATGCTTCTGGCCCGGCGCTTTGCACTCGCCTCGGACCTGATCAGCGTTTTCGCAGTTCGGCGGACGTGGGGGAGGCCTTCGCCTGATCCTTCGCCGTAGGTCACGGGCACGGTGTACCTCGGACAGGCGCGTGTGACGTGCACGAGCGTGCTCAGCCGCGCAGTGGCTTTCGGCGGGGTGACGCCGTCCGAAGGGTCAGCATGGACCGGCAGCGTTCGCCCGGCAGAGCCGGGCTCACAGCCGACGGACGGTAAAAGCAAGCCGATTCGTGGGCCGCGCCGAGGGGCCGCTCATCCTCACCGAGCGCCGTGCCGGGGGTCGGTTCCCTCGGTGGATGGGGCTGCTGTGCACCTGCTCAGCAGCCAGGACGCGTCACGCATGGTTGCCGAGTTCCCGGCCGGATGCGGTGGCCCAGCTGTCGAGGCCGACTTGGTGTGAGGGAGACAGCGGCTTCGCCGACCGCGCGGCTTCGCCCGTGGCCCGAGTGGTGCTGCGCATCACCTCTTCCAGATTCTGCAGGACCTTCTCGGCCTCGGTGCGTACCTGTGTGGGTATATCCCCTCTTTCTGCGACGAGCCGGTCGTATACCGGTAGTTCCTGCCACACTCTCAACCACTCCCGATCCGTGCCGAGTTGCGCCCCGGTACGTCCGAAGCAGCTGCCGAGTCTACGGCTGTCCCGGCACGCCGCCGCTCCCGGGTCGGCCGGGGTCTGCCGAGCCGGCCCCTCACCCCGCTGCCCTTCCGGCGAGGCCACAGCCTCCACCGGCGAGGCGGTCATCAACGCAATCGACGGCCACAACGCCGTCCCGTCCCCACGCCCGGCACGTTCCCTGCCCACTGCATCGAAGGATGTAGGGGATTCTCGTCGCCGCGGACGAGGAATCCGGCGCCGAGCGCCTCGACCATGGTGGGAAGCGAACAACACAGGCGGGAGTCGGGGTGGCCGAGGTAGCGGGGACGCGCGGTGTCGTGACGGCGGAGGGGGACGCCGGGAACGCAGGGGCCGGGGCGCGGGCGCGCCTGCCCTTGCTGGATGTGCTGCGTGGCGTGGCGATTCTCGGCACGCTGATGAGCAACGTCTGGATCTTCGCCGGGCCGGGCGCCGAATGGGGCGTCCTCACCGGAAACGCCGCAACCTCGGCGGGAGCCGACTCATCAACCCTGGCCGGGGCGGCGGAGACGGTCTTCCGGGCCCTCGCGAACGGCAAGTTCCTGTCGATGCTGACGATCCTCTTCGGCGTCGGGCTGGCCATCCAGTTCCGGTCGGCCGCCCAGCGCGGGCAGCCGTGGCCGGGCCGGTACAAGTGGCGGGCACTGTTCCTCTTCACCGAGGGGACCGTGCACTTCGTACTCGTCTTCGCCTGGGATGTGCTGATGGGGTACGCGGTGGTCGCACTGCTGGTGGCCTGGCTGCTCACGCGTTCCGCGCGGGCCCAGCGCGTGACGTGGATCGCCATGGGCGTACTCCACTTGGCGGCGATGACACTGCTCACCGCCGCCATGCTGCTCGCCTCGGACGGCGCGACGGACGGCGGCCCCGACACCGATACCGTGACGCTGTATGCCCAAGGGGGGTACGCGGAGCAGGTCGCCTTCCGGCTGTCGCACGCCGTGGCGCTGCGCATGGAACCGGTGCTCTCCTTCGGCCTGTTGGTGTGCCTGTTCCTGCTCGGCGTACGGCTCTTCAGGGCCGGGGCCTTTCAGAACGATGCAGCAGGACGGCGCATCAGGCGCCGACTGGCCGGGTGGGGCCTGGGCATCGGCCTTCCCCTCACCGCCCTTGCCGCGCTGGGCGGGCCGGGCTTCTTCCTCCTGGAACGGTACGGGGCGGCGCCGGTGCTGGCGGTCGGCTACCTCGGCCTCATCGGCATGGCGATGGACCGGCTCCGTCACCCGGGCCCCCTGGCCTTTGCCCTGATCTCCGCCCTGACCTCCGTCGGCCGTACGGCCCTGTCCTGTTACGTCCTGCAGAACGTGCTCGCCATGCTGGCCTGCTACGGCATCGGCCTTGGCCTGGCGTCCCGTTGGGCGGACAGCGGCCCGTGGTGGGTGATGGGTCTGTGGGCGGCGATCTGCCTGGTGCTGGTGACGGGGGCAAGCCTGTGGCTGCGACGGTTTGAGCACGGCCCGCTCGAGTCGGTGCAAAAGAGGCTGCTACGGCGCTGAATCCAGCACCGAGAGAACCCTTGGGCCATGGCGGCGAAGCTCGTCGCCAACCCAGGCGGGGCCGGCGGCTCCGGGGCGGCCCTACACTTCTGGATCATGCCCATGCCACGATCTGCCCCCGCCCTCGACGCGACCGTTGTGCGCACCGGCCGCCGCGCGCTGAAGAGCGGCCTCCTCATCGGACTTTCGCTGACCGCGCTGGGACTGGCGGCGGCGGCCGTCCTCCTCCTGATGGCCTTCGGTGTGCTGGAGCTGGAGAACGAAAAGGGCCCGGCGTCTGCGTGTGCGCTGGCGTTGTTCTTCGGCGTGGGCGGCGCGCTGGGCACCCTGACAACCTGGCACAGCCGAAACATCGCGGTGATCATCGATGGCGTCGGCCTGTGGCTGGACAACAGCAAGGCACGGCAGATCGTCCCCTGGGCTGTGCTGGCCGGAGTCGGCATGCAGTGGAGCGACACGGGCAAGGGGAAGCGGCAGTATTCCGTCGAACTGTGCCCGAGCGGCCCGATCGACGACCGTGATCCGGTGCTCTGGGCCCTGATCCGCGACGAGGAGCCGATCGGCCCCGGTCTGCCGCGGCTCCGCTACCGGCTGACGGTCCACGAGGTCTACCAGGAACAGATCATGGCGGCCATCCGCCACTATGCGCCGCCGCACCTGTGGCTGGGCGTGGTCCAGCGCGAGCCCGGCCACACCGGCCGGCCGGACCTCAGCCGCCGCCCCAGGCGCTGAGGGCGGCTGACGCCACCGGCGCTGGCAAGACCGCGTACCGTACGAGCTGATCGCTGCCGAACCCCGCCGCGTCCCCGCCGCCGAGGCCCGCACCCCACCGGACCTCTCGCCCTTCCGGTCAAAACGCGGACGACGGACGCCAGTTGGCGTCCGTTGTCCCCCCGGATCCGGCCCCCCTCCACCCCGCGTTCCCGCCGTATATAAGCTCACGTCTGACACGAGCCTGACAGGGGAGAAGCCGGGTGGAGAGGCTGCGGCAGGACGATCCCGCGCGGATCGGGGACTTTGTGACGTTGGCGCGTCTCGACGCCGACGGCAGCCGGGGCGTTCCCGAACGCCGCTATCTGGCCCGCAGCGCCGACGGCGCGCACACCGTACTCGCGTGCCTGCCGCCGCCCGGCGGTGACCCCGCACGGTGGGCGGCCGAGGCACAGCAGGCGGCCGTGCTGACCCAGCCCGGGTTCTGGCCGGCCGGCCGGCTCGGGGGGACGCCGGCCTTCCCCTGGTACTCCTCCCCCTACCGGCCCGCACTGCCGTTGCCCGCCGTCCTGGCCGCGCACGGCGGCCCGCTGCCGGAACCGCTGGTCCGCACGCTCGGCGGCACGCTGGCCGAAGCCCTGGCCTCGGCCCACGTCCTGGGCATCGTGCACGGCGGCGTCTGCCCGGCAGGCGTGCTGCTGACCGCCTGCGGGCCGCTCCTGGGCTGCTTCGGCGCGACCCGCGCGAACCCGGTGGGCCCAGTGGACGAGGCAGACCCGGTAGCAGGGGCCTCCCCCACGCCGGCACCCGTACTGGACACCGGCTGCCTCGCTCCCGAACGGGCGGCGGGCGGCCCGGCGGACCGGGCCGGGGACGTCTACGCCCTGGGTGCCGTGCTGGCATACGCGGCGACCGGACACACCGTGCCCGAGCGGCAGGAGATCCCCGCCGGCCTGCGGGACATCGTCACGGCGTGCCGCTCGCGCGACCCGGAAGGCCGGCCCGGACCGGCAGGGCTGCTGGCGGAGTTGCTGCCGGGCTCGGCGTACGGCGCGCTGGCCGGCTCCACGGAACCGGTTTCGCTGCCCGGCAGTGTCGTCGCGGCGTTGTCCCGTCAGTCGGCGGAGGTCCTCGCCACCGCACTCCCACCCCAGAAGCGCTGATGCCATGATCTCCCCACTTCTGCACGACGACCCGCACACCGTCGGCCCGTTCCGGATCCTCGCCCGCCTCGGCGGGGGCGGCATGGGCACCGTCTACCTGGCCCGTTCGGCGGGCGGACGCACGGTCGCGGTGAAGACACTGCACACCCGTCTCGCCGTGGACACCACGCTGCGGACCCGCTTCCGGCTCGAGACGGACGCCGCACGCGTCATCGGCACCGGACACGGTGCGGCGGTCGTCGACGCCGACCCCCAGGCACCGACCCCATGGCTGGCGACGGAGTACGTCCTCGGCCCGCCGCTGGACACGGCCGTCGAAGCGGGCGGGCCGCTGCCGGAGCCGGCCGTGCGCGCCCTCGGCGCGTCCCTCGCCGCCGGGCTGGAGCAGCTTCACCGGTCGGAGGTGGTGCACCGCGACCTGAAGCCGTCCAACGTCCTGGTGACCGCGCAGGGCCCGCGGATCATCGACTTCGGCATCGCCCGGGCCTTCGGCGACGAGCACCTGACGAGCGTCGGCAACGCCGTGGGAACGCCCGCGTTCATGTCGCCCGAGCAGGCGTCGGGCCTGGAACACGCGGCGGCGGGCGATGTGTTCGCCCTGGCCGGGGTGCTGGTCTTCGCCGCCACCGGCCGCGGCCCGTTCGGCGGCGGGGCCGCCGCCGACCTGATGTACCGCGTCCGGTTCGGCGAGCCGGACCTCGGCGGGGTTCCCGAGCCGCTGCGTCCCCTGCTCGTCCGCTGCCTCGCCAAGGACCCCGCGCACCGCCCGTCCACCACCGAGCTGCGTAACGCGCTGGGCGGCGCCGAGGACGTTCCGGGCGACCGCCGCGGCTTCGCGGACCTGCTGCCCGACGCGGTGCTGCGGGAGATTTCCCGGCGCAGCGACGAGGTGTGGCGCGAGCCGCCGCACCGCTTGCCGCCGCCGGTGCCCGCCGAGGCGCCGCGGGCCGAGGCGGCCCCCGTACCGGGCGTCTCGCGGCGGCGGCTGCTGTACGTGGCCGGGGGCGCCCTCCTGGGCGGCGGCATCCTCGGCGGTGGGGGCTGGGCCCTGCTCGGGGGCTCCGGGGACGGAGGGGGCGGCGCCACGAAGAAGAAGGACGCCGTCGACCGGCTGAAGCCCCCGGCACCGCTGTGGAGCGCCGTCCAGTGGTGCCCGGAGTCCGGGGGCGAGGTGATGAGCGTGGGCCGGCACCTGGCCATGCGCGCGGGGATCGTACTGTGCGGCATCAACGCCGAGTCGGGCGATGTGAACTGGCAGGCGAACGTCGCCGATCCCTGGCGGTCGGCCACCGACGGCACCCGGATGTACGCCCTGCGGGGGTACAAGGAGAAGGCGGCGTCGCTGGCGGTGTGCGAGATCTCGCAGTCCAACGGCTACCTGGGCAAGCCCCTGGTGCAACTCTCCGCATTCACCGGCAAGGAGCAGTACAACCAGCTGCTGTGCGTGGCCGACGGCACCGCGTACCTGGTGGCCCGAGCCGCCTCCGGTAAGCGCTGGTATGTGGTCGCGGCCGACCTGGACTCGGGCAAGGAGCGCTGGCGCAGCCGGGTGGAAGGGCCGCGGACCGACGGTATCCCGCCCGTGCTGTGCGGCGCCGTGGTGGGGTCCCGGGTGGTGCTGTGCGGGAGCCCGATGATGGACTCCAAGTTCTTCCGCATCTCCGCGCGCGACAAGGACCACGGCCGCAAACTGTGGGAGATCGCCGACACGTTCGAGGGCACCCCGCCCACCCGGCTGGTCACCGACGGCCGGAACCTCTACCTGGGCGCCGAAGCCCTCACCGCCCTCAGGCTGTCCGACGGCGAGCTGGAGTGGCGTTTCGGCGATGGGCGCGACGTCGGCGACAGCGCGGGCGAGACGCGGCGGTACGGCGCGCCCACCCTCCAGGACGGAGTCGTCTACTGCGCCGAGGCCGACCGGGGGCTGATCGCCGTCGACGCCGCCTCCGGCACGCTGAACTGGCAGGAGAAGGGGCTGTCCGGCAGGAAGAACAAGCGGGACGTGGCCCCGGCGGTCGGAAAGCGGTATGCCTACTGCGCCGACGACACGGGCCTCCGTGCCATCGACCTGCGCGCCCGCAAGGCCGTCTGGACATACGAGAGCGAGCCGGTCGTCCTGACCGCCGACCCCAAGGGCGGCCGGCTGTACGTCCGCCAGGAGAAGCGGACCGTGGCCCTCCCGCTCGCCTGACGCCCGCCCTGCCCCGACCCGCCCCGTTCCCGATCCAGGAGATGACCGACTGTGAAACCCCTCGGCCAGGGAGATCCGCTGCGCCTGGGCCCCTACCGCCTCCATGGCGTCCTCGGCGAGGGCGGCATGGGCAAGGTGTACTTCGGCGCGGACGCCTCGGGGCGCCCGGCCGCTTTGAAGGTCCTGCTGCCGGAACTCGCCCACGACGGGCACCTGGCCGAGCGTTTCCTCCGGGAGGCGCACACCGCGCAGGCGGTGGCCAGTGAGGGCGTGGCGCGCGTACTGGCCGCCGAACTGGAGGGCGGCAGGCCGTGGATCGCCACGGAGTTCCTGGCCGGCCCGACGCTGGGCGACGCCGTCACAGACTTCGGGCCGCTCGACGACTCCGCCGTGCGGGAGCTGGCGCGGTCACTGGCCCGCACGCTCCAGGACGTGCACGCCACGGGACTGGTCCACCGGGACGTGAAGCCCCCCAACGTCGTCCTCACCTCGCGCGGCCCCCGCCTGATCGACTTCGGGATCGCCCGCCCCGAGCACGGCCTGACCCTCACCCGTACCGGAGAAATCCCGGTCACCCCCGGCTACGGCGCGCCGGAACAGGTCCTCGGGCAGCGCGTCGGACCGGCGGCCGACCTCTTCTCCCTCGGCGCCGTCCTCGCCTTCGCCGCGGGCGGCCGGCCCCCGTACACCGGCGCCGAGATAACGGCCGTCCTGTACGAGGTCGTGCACGGCAGCCCCGACCTGGAGGCCGTTCCGGAGGGCTTGCGGTACCTCGTTGCGCCCTGCTTCGCCAAGGACCCGGCGGCACGCCCGCTGCCCACCCAGGTCGCCGACGCCGCGGCGGCGCCGCGGAACCCCGAACGGCTGTGGAAGTCCGGCCGGCTGGGGGAGGAGATCCGGCAACGGGAAGAGGCGGCACGCCGACTGACGGCCCGTCAGGATGGTGCTTCACCCGCCTCCGAGGACGGCGCGGCCGCCGGCACTCCCCGCCTGACCCGGCGGCGGCTGCTGGCCGCGGCCGCCGGCGGTGGGGCGCTGCTGGCTGCGGCCGGCGGCGGCACCGCCTGGTGGCTCAGCCGTGGTGACGGCGGTGACCCCCCGACCGACCCCTTCGACATCCCCCCGGCCGCAAAGGTGCGGGCCGCGCCGCTCGGCTCCGCCGACGGCTCCCCGCAACTGCTGTGGGGACCCATCCCGGACGTGGTCGCCGCCGGATCGCCGGCTCCGCTGCCGGTGCGTGACGTGGTGGTGTACGCGGCCTCCGGGGGCGGCGTCGCGGCACGCCGGGTCACCGACGGCCGGGAGCGGTGGCGGATCGACGACGCGAAGGCGGACGCCGGCTACCTGTCGATCGGGGACCGGCTGGTGGCCACCGCCGACGGCGAGGGCACGCTGCGCACCTGGGTGGCCGCCACGGGGTCCCCCCGGTGGACGGTGGACGCGGAGGTGGGCGCCCTGCTGGCCGCCGACGCCCATGCCGTCTACCTGCTGACCTCCGATGGCCGGCTGCGCTGTGTGGGCACCGACGGGAAGGTGAAGTGGACGCAGCGGCCACCGCTGGCGCTGCCGGGCGGCCACCCCGCCGCGGCCCTCGGCGCCGGCCACCTGGTGGTCTGCAGCGAGGCGGGAGACGTGGCCGCCGTCCGGGCCGAGGACGGCTCCCGCGCCTGGGTCCGCAAGGGGCAGGCCGCCGGACCGCTGCCGCCCGCCATCGATGGCGGAACCGTCTATCTCGGCGGTCGCAGCCTGGCGGCGGTCGAGGTCGCGAGCGGCCACGAGCAGTGGGCCCTGGACCCGCTGCGACCGCCCCGGGAGGAGGATGACACCGCCGGATGGGGCCCGCCCGCCGTGGCGGGCGGGATGGTCTACGCACTGAACTGCGAGCTGATGAGGTGGGTGCGCACCGACGGCAGGGAGGAACCGCGCATGGTATCCACCCCCGGCGTGGCCCCACCTTGGCGGCCTCCGGTCGTCCAGGGCAACAGCGTCTGGATGGTGGAGAGCGCCGACATCGGGGTGAGCGGGCTGCCGCGCTCCGGGGAGGGACAGGCCCAGACCTTCACCCTCAGCGGCAAGGACCGCTCCATCGCAGCCGACGCCAACCGCCTCTTCGTCCTCAACCGCACGTCACTGCTGGCGCTGCCGGTGTACTAGTGCTGGATTCCTCAAGTTCGGGGTATGAAGCCTTTGTTGGGGATGCTGCTGGGGGTGGGTTGTGCCGGGATTTCTGCGGGCTCGGACTGCTTCGGGGCCGGATGAGGAGAGGGTGATCGCCAGGCTGGCGGGAGCGCGGAAAGCGCCGGCTGATCTGGTGATGAGAGCGCGGATCATTGCTCTGAGCTGGGACGGTCTGCGGGTAGCGGCGATCGCTGCGGAGCTGGGCTGCCATGCCAAGACGGTGCGGTGGTGGCTGCACCGCTTCAACAGGTCGGGGGTGGAAGGACTCGAGGACCGGCCGGTGGCGGGTCGGCCGCGCCGGATCACCGAGGCGGAGCGGTCCCAGATCATCGCGCTGGTCAAGCAGGCCCCGCAGGGGCGTCTGACCAGGCACGAGGATGGTGAACTGGCGGCGGAGGACGAGTCGGGGGCACCTGAATGGACACTCGACACCCTTGCCGGGGCCGCCCGCCGCCACGGGATCGAGGTGGGGCGTTCACAGGTCCGCAGAATCCTGCTGGCCGAGGGCGTCAGATGGCGCCGCACCCGTTCCTGGATACGTTCGAAGGACCGGGATTTCGAGGGAAAAGGACGCGGGTCATCGGCCTTTACACCTGCCCTCCCGAAGACGCGACAGTGATCTGCGTCGACGAGCTCGGGCCGGTGATCCCGCGTACTTTCCCGCCGGCACAGGGCTGGTCGCCGGACGGACACCGCATCAAAGCAGAACTGGACTACAGCCGCGGACCCGAGAAGACCTGGGTCTACGGCGGCCTGCGGGTCCGGGACGGGCAACAGGTCACCATGACCGCGTCCTCACGCAACAGCGTCTTCTACCAGCAGTTCTTACAGAAGCTGGAGCAAGCGAACCCGGTCGGCGACATCTACGTGGTGACCGACAACCTGTCCTCACACAACAGCCTGTCCACCCGGACCTGGCTCGAGGACCACCCCCGTATCCGGCACGTCTTCATACCCGTCGGCGCATGCTGGCTCAACCTCCAGGAAGGCTGGTGGCGCATCTTCCGCAAGGCCGCCCTCGCCGGCCAGACCTTCGCCGGACCCGACGAGATCACCCAGGCCACCCGACTGGCCACCGCCCAGCTCAACGCCCGCGCCAGACCCTGGATCTGGGGCAGACCCACACCACCCACCCGACACCTACGCCGCCGGTATATGTACTGCCTTTGAGGAATCCAGCACTAGAGCGCGGGTCCCGACGACTGTCAGCTGCGTCTGGCCGCAGTGGGGTCTGTGTATCCGTGGGGCCGGGTGAAACACGAGGATGCTGAGCGAGCCGAATGGCTTCGGCCGTGACATCGGCGTCGACCTGTGCCGGTGTTCTGCCACCGTATTCGAGCATGTCGTACTCGTCGTCCAGTTTGGCGAGCCGTTCGGCGAGGGGCAGCTCGTGCCCGAACTGCTGGTGGATCCGGAAGGCCGGCTCCCGTGGCGTCAGCTCACCGGCCGGCATTCGGGCGGCAAGCGCGCGTGGGGCCGCTTCCTGTCCTGCAACGCTGTCGACCGGGTAGAAGGTCAGGCCCAGTTCATCGAGTGCGGGGGGAAGGAGCTCGAGGACGTCGTCATCCGCCTCCGCGCGGGTGCACGCAGCCAAGATCCGCAGGGCAGGACCGTCGAGGCCGGCAACGAGTGCATCACAGGCACCAGCAACGACGTCGGTTGCACGGATCTCGCCAATGCTCGCGGGCCGCTGATTCGGTCGACGGCATCTGTCCATCGTCTCGTCATGGGGTTGAGCAGGTCGAACGCCCCGGCCTTCCAGCGCCAGAGCACGGAGCCTTTTTGCCGGAGCGGCCTACGCCGGCATGGAGTTCACAAGGACGCAGAGGCCGCAGCCCAGCAGGCCGCCGAAGAGCAGGCTGACGCCAGTGACGGTCACCTTGCGCCTCCGGGGGCGCCTGCCGGAGCGAAAAGCGGAACTCAGGGGGAACATCGCCGCGCCGAACATCGCCGCGCCGAACATCGCCGCGGCGATGCACCAGTACCGCGCACCCTCGATGTAGAGCGACGGAATGCCGCGGTCGAACGACTCCGGGCTGAGCGCCACCGCGTCGGCGGTCTCGTGCTTGTCGTCCTCCGTGCCGGGCTCGAAGTCCTCCACGTCGTAGCGGAGCCCGCCGTCATCGGAGCGGAAGGTGCCGGAGCACTCCACGTCGGCGCGCCTGTCCTGCTTGCCGCAGGCCGACTCGATCTTGCCAGGTCGGCGAGTCGGCGTACCGGCGGCCCCTGGGCGCGCTCAGCGGGGCGCTCCTCCCCGGGACCTCGGGCCGAAGGGCCGCTCGCGTCGGTGCTGTGCCCGGCCCGCCTGTCGTCCGCGGGCCGGGCCGCAGCGTGGGTTCAGCGGCCGACGGCCCGGCGCAGCTGGTCCTTGTTCATGGTGGAGCGACCTTCGATGTTCTTCTTCTTGGCCTCTTCGTAGAGCTGGTCGCGCGTCGGGCCGCCCGGGCCCTTGTGGGAGCGTTCGCCGCCTCGCTGGGACGCGGACTTCGGGTCGCGGGTGGAGACGCGGCCGGCGGTCTCGGCCTCACCCGAGCGGGCGCGTTCCTTGTTCACGGTGCGGGCGGCGATCTCCTTGGCCCGCTTCTCCGACACGCCGTGCTCCAGCGCGTTCTCCTTGATGTGCTCGTACTGCCGCTCTCGCCTCTTACTGGATCCTGCAGGCATCGCTGCTCATTCCCTCTCGTTCGCCATGTCCCGGTGGGCTCACCGAGCACTCCCAGTCCACGCCTGATCCGAGCCCGACGCGAGACGGATGGCGCCGACCGGGCTGCGTGGCTTCGTCAGCCGACGGAGAGGGCTTTTGGCCCGTTGGCGAGCGCGATGCCTGGCTATGAGCCGAACGCCGGCACCTGCGAGGCCTTCTCGGCCTGAGCGTTTCCGTTCCCGCACATCGCTTGCCGGTACAGCGTCGACAGCGCGTCGTCGATGGGGTGGTGCTGCGGCTTCCCCGAGGAGTCCAGCTTGTTCCACCTCATGAGGTTGACGGCGACGGACATCTGGCGCTTGCCGTCGGCCCGGGTCAGGGACGTCGTTCCGGCCCCCCAGACCGTGCCGTCGTGGCCCCAGAAGGTGCCGCAACCCGGGATGCTGACCTTGTGCAGGCCGAGGCCGTAGTCGATCGTCGTTCCGTCCAGGGCGCGGACCGGGACCGTGCGCTGCATCTGCGCCAGCGACGACTGGCTGACGATCTTGCCGTCGAGCAGCTTGCCGTAGAAGCGGTTGAGATCCTCCATGGTCGACACCAGAGCGGCCGCCGGCCCCACCCAGGACATGTGGTAGACGCTGTAGTCGCGCGGCGGCTCGATCAAGCCGTACAGCGCCTCATACATCCGCGAGTGCGGTCCCTCGATACGCGGCCCGTCCGGAAACACGGTGTGCCGCAGCCCAGCACGCTCAATGACATTCCGGGTGAGGTACTGCTCGGCCTCGGTACCGGTTACCTCCTCCAGGAGTTGGCCGAGGAGCAGGTAATTGGTGTTGGAGTACACCCCCGTAGGACCTCCGGGCCTGCCGGTGGGAGGCGCTGTGAGCCCCATCTTGACCAGCTCGGCCGGGCGGAATTTCCTGAACCGGTTATCGTCCAGGCTCTCGGGCGAGATATCCGGCAGCGAGGGGAACTCCTTGAGGGACGGGAACGCACAGGGGAGGTAATCCGGGATGCCGCTGGTGTGGTTGAGCAGCATCCGAACCGTGATCTCCTCGCCGCGCTCTCCCGGCACCAGCCGCGGCAGGTAGCGGCCGATCGGCGCGTCGAGCCGGATCCGCCCCTTCTCGACCTGCTGCAGGACTGCGGCGGCGGTGAAGGTCTTGGTGACGCTGCCGACCCGCTGCCGCATGCCGGGCCTGATGGGACGGCCGGTCCTGACATCGGCCACCCCGGAAGCGCCGCGCCATACCTGGCCGCCCTCGCGCACCTCGGCGTGGACACCCGGCATCCCCGCAAGGTGGACACCGTCCATGGCGGACTTCAGCTTCGCAGGATCGAAGCCGGTCGACGGGCTCGTACTGCCGGGCCGCACGGCCCCCGTCCCGTCGGGCGCGGGAACTGCCGCCACCACGCCCGCACCCACACTCAGCGCGGCCCCACTTCCGCAAACCGCCCGTCGGATCTTCACGACACCCGTCCTCTCATGACCCATGAGTGCAACGGGGTCTCTCCCCGTGCTCCTCGACATCGACGGCTCACTCGGCCAGGGCGCGACGCAGGACGGCGCCGAGTTCGGCTATCTGCCGCTGCGACACCTCGGCGGACAGGATCGCCTGCGAGCCGTGGAAGGTGCCGGGCCACTGGTGCACCTCGACCGAGACGCCGGCCTGCAGCAGGCGCAGCGCGTAGGCGAGGTCTTCGTCGCGGTTCGGACAGAGTTCCGCGGTGGCGATGTAGGCGGGTGGCAGGCCGGACAGGTCGGTGGCCCGCGCCGGGGCGGCGTACGGCGTGGCGGGCGCGGAGCCCAAATAGTGCCGCCATATTGCGGTGACTTTGTCGCAGTTCATCCAGGGCGTGTCGGTGAAATGCCGCGCCGACCACGTCTCCTGCCGGTCGTCGAGCCCGGGCTGGTTGAGCAGTTGGAAGCGGACCGGCGGCCCCTGCTCATCGCGCGCCCGCAGCGCCACCGCGGCTGCGAGCCCACCGCCGGCACTGTGGCCTCCCACCGCGATCCGCTCCGGGTCGATGCCGAGTTCGGCTGCATGCTCGGCCGTCCAGGTCAGCACGGCGTAGGCGTCGTCCAAGGCGGCCGGGAACGGATGCTCGGGGGCCAGACGGTAGCCCACCGAGATCACCACCGCGCCGGAAAGGTCTGCGATCCGGGTGGCCCACGGGTGTTCGGTGTCCAGGTCACCCATGACGAATCCGCCGCCGTGCAGCCAGACGAGGGCGCCCTGCGCCTGATGCGGGCGGTAGATCCGCACCGCCACGTCCGGGGAATGGGGTCTCCCCTGCTCGAACGAAGTGGAGAGCTTGGGGAAGGGCACCGTGCGGTCCTCGATGGCCAATCCCGTGGTGTCCGGCGGCGGCAGCTTGGCGGCCAGGTCGGCGAAGTTCTTGCGCTCGGTGACCGGGTCGGTCAGGTCGGCCCGGGGGAACAAGGGGATGAATGCTTCGAGTTCGGGATCCATAGCGGCCATCCTGACGGTGGCCGGCCCCCGAGATCATCCGCCAACTGTCGGGCATCCCGCCCGGATCACGCACCGATCGGCGCCTGCGCTCGTCGAGCCGGCGATCAGCTCCGACTGCGACGATGCGGCCCGAGCTCGGGCGCTACAGCTCCTGGGCTTCGCCGCCGACCTGCCCGTCCACGTCATCGCCGTACGCTCGCAACTCCCGCTCGACCAGATCGGCTCCCTGCTCTGCCCCGCCCGCCCCGTCGAGGCGGCACTGCTCGACGACGCGGGCGTCACCCGGTCCTGGCAGCAAGTTCTGCGCCCGATCAGCAGGGGGAATCTCGCCACCGTCCCCTGCACGCCCACCGCACCGGAACCGGCTCCTGCCACGTCCAGACCACCGAGGCGGAGCGTCTGAGCCGTACATGACCCGCCCGCCCGCCCGCCCGTCAGGCCGCCGCACCACGGAAGCTCGCGAAGCTGCAGACTTTCCTGAACCTCGGTCGTCAGTGCGAGCGGTAACTACGATCTCGCCCATGACCAATTTGTTCACGCACCGACTCCGAGTGCGCTACAGCGAATGTGACCAGCAGAACGTCGTGTTCAACGGCCACTACCTCTTCTATTACGACGTTGCTGCGATGGAGCTGTGGCGCGAGGCCACGGAGGGCTATGCATCCCTGGTCGAGGGGGGAACCGACCTGGTCGTGGCGGAAGCACGGATTGTTTATCGCCAGGGGGCGCGCTTCGATGAGCTGCTCGACATCGAGATGCCCATCACCCGTCTCGGAACGACCAGCATGATCGTGTGCCCGAGATTCAAGGTCGGCGAACGGCTCATCGCAGAGGGCGAAGTGCGGCACGTGTTCACCGACACCCTGACCGGCAGCAAGAAAGAGATGCCCCACACGGTCCGGGCAGCCTTCCAGCCCTACACCTCAGCGGAGGAATAGCACCGGCACGGGCCCTTGTTGACGCACCATCAGGTGCAAGTCCAGTAACGGCAAGGTGGTGGACCGGCACAAGACGCTGCCGCCGCCAAGGGCATGGTGAAGTGCCCGACGTGGGCAACACGGAGTTCCGGCCGAAGAGGCTACGGCGCTCAACGCGGCCAAGGAAGGGGAGCCATGTACGCCACCTCGGGGACCGTGCCGGGGCGGCGTCGTGCGTAGTCCGGGAAGGGGTTTTCGGTGAGACGTGGGAAGCGGCGCCGGGAGGCCTGCGTGACGATGGGCACGTACGGGCCTCTGGTGGGGCGCGAGCCGGATACCCGTGAGCGCGATGTCCGGGATGAGGAGGTTGCCGGCTTCCTGCAACGCGTGTCGGATCTGGCGTTCCGGGCCGGGCCGCGAGGAATTGAGCTGCGGCGGGTGGACATCGGGAGCAGGACGTTCGAGTTCTGCGACACCGCTGCCGAGGGTGACGGTGAGGTGCTGAGCGAGGGCCAGGCAGTCCCGGCCAACGACGCGGAGCGCGCCGAATGGCACTGGGTCCCGGAGGCGGACTCACCGGGGTGGGCGCATCTGGCCCGGCTGGTGCAGGATCTGGCGTTCCTGTCTTCGTTCCGCGAGTACGGACCAGAGGGCGGCCCGCAGCTGGAGGGGCTTCGGATACCGGGACGTGAATACGCCGATGTGCTGGTGGCGCACCGGGGCGGTCGGTGGAGGGTGCGCATCGAGCTGGAGGGGCGTGAGGAGCCCCTGGAATTCCCGGGAATGGCGATCGGCGAGCTGTTCGGTGAAGGAAAGCACCGAGAGCTGGTGACGCAGAACGAGCCGGATCTGGTGGTGAACCTCGTATGAACCCCGATTTCCTAGGTCCTGGACCCGGTGTGGCCCAGCGGGAGGCCCTCCCCCGCACAAGGCGAAGCACATCTGACCTTGTCACTCATCACCCTGATGACCCGACGCCTGACCCGCAGAGGCCCGCGCGCCGACACAGGGGCCAAGCGCTGATGATCATTCGCCGGTGGCCCCGTCGATCCGCTCGCGGAGCAAGTCGGCGTGCCCGTTGTGCCGCGCATACTCCTCGATCATGTGAGTCAGTACGCAGCGCACGGAAAACACCTCGTCGTGCCAGGTCACGGTGCAGTCGAGGGAGACCACGGCATCCACAATGGACCGGGACCGGGCACAAGCCTCCCGCCATATCGCGAAGGCCTCGTCCGTATCGGCGTGGTCGACATCGAACTCTGCGAACGTTGCGGGTTCCGGACCGGGCCAATAGGCCGGAGTCTTCTCACCGCCCACCACGACCAGGGACCCCGAACACGCACGCCGGCCATGCGCCTTCTGCCCCGCCAGGGGCTTGCCGCCGCGCCGAAGGCCGAAGTCGCCCAGTACATAGCCGAGTTGGCGGCCGATCGGGACGAGACGGGGCACCGGTGCGCGGGGCCTCCCTTGCTGCGGGCCGGCGGATCAGCTGCCGCAGGCGCATCCTGCGGCCGTCCCGGTGGCCTCGGCAGCCGCGCGTTCGCTGCTGCAGCAGGCGTGGCCGTTCAGGGCGTCGCTCTTGCCCATCTGGTCGGCGTCGGCCTTGACGACGTAGACCTCCCAGGGCTCCTTGCCGGGGCCGTGGACCCAGACCTTGTCCTGGAGGGCGTAGCAGCAGGAGGTGTCGTTCTCCTCGAAGGTCGCGAGCCCGGCGTCCTTGAGGCGGTCGGTGGCCGCGGTGACCTGCTGGGTGGAGGTGACTTCGACGCCGAGGTGGTCCAGGCGGGTGTCCTGGCCCGGCTCGCCCTCGATGAGGACGAGCTTGAGCGGCGGCTCGGTGATGGTGAAGTTCGCGTATCCGGGCCGGCGCTTGGCTGGCTCGGCGCTGAAGAGCTTGGAGTAGAACGCGACGGATTCTTCGAGGTCGGCGACGTTGAGGGCGAGCTGAACGCGGGACATGGCGGCCTCCCTGACCGGTTGCGGCGTGGCGTATTGATGTGTATTGATGCCTGTCGATACAAGCTTGCGCCCTGAATCGAAGTCCGTCAACATAGGGGCATGTCGAAACAAGAGCTTGAGGTGCTCGGGGAGCGAGGCGAAGCCTGCTGCCCAGGCCTGCTGACCGCCCCGCTGGACGAGGGCCAGGCGGTTGAGCTGGCGAAGGTCTTCAAGGCCCTGGGTGACCCGATCCGGCTGCGGCTGCTGTCGATGATCGCCTCCCGGGCCGGCGGGGAGGTCTGCGTCTGCGATCTCACCCCCGCCTTCGACCTGTCCCAGCCCACGATCTCCCACCACCTCAAGCTTCTGCGGCAGGCCGGCCTCGTCGGCTGCGAGCGCCGCGGAACGTGGGTGTATTACTGGCTGCTGCCGGAGATGACGGACAAGCTCGCGGGGGTCCTGTCCCGTCCGGGGGCCCCGTCCCTTCAGCCTCTCGACGAGCCCGCCGGGGCCGCCTCGTGACCGCCGAAGTCACCGCCGAAGTCACCACCGCGGAAGCGACCGCCGCTCGGCTGTCGTTTCTGGACCGCTTCCTCGCCGTCTGGATCCTGATCGCGATGGGCGCCGGCCTGAGCCTGGGACGCCTCGTCCCCGGACTCGGCGACACCCTCGCGAAGATCACCGTCACCGGTGTCTCGCTGCCGATCGCGCTCGGCCTGCTCGTGATGATGTATCCGGTCCTCGCCAAGGTCCGCTATGACCGCTGGGAAACCGTCACCCGTGACCGGCGCCTGCTGATCCCGTCGCTGGTCGTGAACTGGATTCTGGGCCCGGCGGTCATGTTCGCGCTGGCCTGGATCTTCCTCCCGGACCTGCCGGAATACCGGATCGGCCTGATCATCGTCGGTCTCGCCCGGTGCATCGCCATGGTCATCATCTGGAACGACCTGGCCCGCGGCGACCGCGAGGCCGCCGCCGTCCTGGTGGCACTGAACTCCGTGTTCCAGGTGATCGCGTTCAGCCTGCTGGGCTGGTTTTATCTCTCCGTCCTGCCTGGCTGGCTCGGTCTGCAGCAGATCGCCCTCGACGTCAGCGTGTGGGAGATCGCCCGCTCCGTGCTGATCTTCCTCGGCATCCCGCTGCTGGCCGGGTTCCTGACCCGCCGCCTGGGCGAGAAGGCCAAGGGACGGGCCTGGTACGAGGTCGAACTGATCCCTCGCATCGGGCCGTTCGCCCTGTACGGGCTGCTGTTCACGATTGTCGTGCTCTTCGCCCTCCAGGGCGACGCCATCACCTCCAAGCCCCTCGACGTCGCCAGGATCGCGCTGCCGCTGCTGGTCTACTTCGCCGTCATGTGGGCCGGCTCCATGGCGCTGGGCAAGGCAGTCGGACTCGACTATCCGAAGGCGACGACGCTGGCGTTCACCGCCGCCGGTAACAACTTCGAACTTGCCATCGCTGTGGCCATCGCGACCTTCGGTGCGACCTCCGGGCAGGCCCTGGCCGGGGTCGTCGGCCCGCTCATCGAGGTCCCGGTGCTGATCGGGCTGGTCCATGTCGCCCTGGCCACCCGCCGCTTCTTCCCCCAGCCCGCTCTGGCGTCCTCCGGTCCGGCCGCCGTCGAGGAAGGTTCTGCCCGTGTCTGAGTCCAAGCCGTCCGTGTTGTTCGTCTGCGTGCACAACGCCGGCCGGTCCCAGATGGCCGCCGCCTTCCTCAGCCATCTCGGTCAGGGCCAGGTCGAGGTCCGCTCGGCGGGATCGGCTCCGGCCGCAACGGTGCATCCGGCCGTGGTGGAGGCGATGGCCGAGGCGGGCATCGCCATCGCCACCGAGACGCCGAAGGCCCTGACCACGGAGGCGGTGCAGGCATCCGACGTGGTGATCACCATGGGATGCGGTGACGCTTGCCCGGTCTTCCCCGGCAAGAGGTACCTGGACTGGAAGCTCGAGGACCCGGCCGGGCAAGGAATCAACGCGGTCCGGTCGATCCGGGACGAGATCGAGCACCGGATCCGGGACCTGCTGGCCGAGCTCCTGCCCAGCCGACCCTGACGGCAGGAGACCCGCCTGGCGAGGGCTTTGGTCGCGCGGTTCACCAGATGCGCAGTGACCGCGCGCCGCGAGCGGGAGTCGGCGACGGCCACCGAGGTGGTGCCCCAGGACGTACCGGACACCGACGACACGCTTGTCCTGCTGTTCCTGTGCTGCCGTCCGGCGCTGACCGCGGCCTCCCAGACCGCGCTGACGCTGCGGGCGGTCGGCGGCCTGACCACTGCCGAGATCGCCCGCGCGTTCCTGGTGCCGGAGGCCACGATGGCGGCCAGGATCAGCCGGGCCAAGCAGCGCATCAAGGCCGCCGGCAGCTCGTTCAGCCTGCCGGACGGCGCGGAGCGCGAGGAGCGGCTACGGGTCGTCCTGCACGTGCTCTACCTGATCTTCAATGAGGGCTACACCGCCTCCTCGGGCAGCGACTTGCACCGCGCCGACCTCGCGCACGAGGCGATCCGGCCGGCCAGGATGGTGCACGCGCAGCTGCCCGAGGACGGCGAGGTGACCGGGCTGCTCGCGCTGATGCTGCTGACCCACGCCCGCCGGCAGGCACGTACGACGGCGGCCGGTGAGCTGGTGCCGCTGGAAGAGCAGGATCGTGCGCAGTGGGACCGCGCTCTGATCGACGAGGGGCTGGAGCTGGTCAAGGCGTCGCTGGCCGGCCCGGCGCTGGGTCCATACCAGCTGCAGGCCGCCATCGCTGCCACGCACGCCGACGCGGCCACAGCCAAGGAGACCAACTGGCCGCAGACGCAAGCCCTTTACCTGATCCTGGAACGGATCGCGCCCAACCCGATGGTCACCCTCAACCGGGCGGTCGCGCTCGCCGAGACCGAGGGCCCGACGGCCGAGCCGGCCCTGCTGTCCACATTGGACGGTGACGAGCGGATGGCCGGGCATCACCGGCTGCTGTCCGTACGGGCGCACCTGCTGGAGAAAGCCGGCGACACGGCCGGGGCGTACGCGCACTACCGGCGCGCCGCGAAGTCCACCGCCGGCATCGCCGAGCAGCGCTACCTGGAGTCCCGGGCCGGCCAGATGCGGACCTGGATTCCGCTCCGCCCGCGGCCGTCGGCTGCGCTGGTCACGCCCGGACCGGGCCCGGCTCACCACCCGGCGCGTGACGATCGGCTCACGGGCCGCCAGGCCGAGGGCCAGACGACGTCCCGGTTGACCGGACCGGTCACCCCCAGCCCGGCCCGTGCGCACTCGAGATACCGGCGCTGTGCCTCTCTGAACTCCACGTACGCCTGTTCCCCGCTCTGTTCCGCTTCCGTGGGTACGCCCCGCGCCAGGTGCTCCAGCCGCCACAGGCAGTGGTTCAGCGTCTTGGACGCGGTGTTCGTGTCCCTCAGCAGTGCGCAGGTCTCTCCCAGCGCGGAACGGCGGGCCCCGGCCGCGCCGAGCTCGGCGAGCACCTCCAGCGCACGGACTGCTCACGCCGCCACCGCGCCCGGTCGTTCAAGCTGCTCACCAGGAACGACCCGACAGCGCCCAGCGCAACACCCACCAGCGGAAGGATCTGTCCCGACAGACTCGTACAGGCCCCGATCACGTAGTCAAACGGTTCCCCATTCTCCCGGCGAGCCCGGCGAAGCCGCAGACAGCTGCCGTGCGGCGGGTGTCCGGGCGGGGACTCCGGGGCCGGCAACCTTGCTTCCGGCAGACGGGCTTGACCAGTGAACACAGGTGCGTCTGGGCCCACATGACGTCTCCGGTCTCGCACTACCGGCGCCGGCGGACCGCCCGCCGTCCCTCTCGTCCACCTGCCGCAGCGCTACGGCGTGCCGCGCGGCGGCAGCGCCGCCATGCCGCACAGGAAGGTGGCGCAGGTCAGGACCTCGGCGGTGAGCCGCACGCCCGTCAGGTGCGCGGCCAGCGCGAACGCGGCCTCGGTGGGCGGTTCGTAGCCGCGGTCCCCACCGTCGCTGAGGTCGAAGCCGGCAATGCGCATCCCCTCCACGAGACTGTCCGGGGCGCTGCCGTACCACCGGTCGGGGAACAGCGGCTCGAAGGTGATGCCATCCACGTTTGAGTGGCCCGGGTCACTTGCGTGATGTGGCTTCGTCGAAGGTCGACAGGTTGATCCGGACGGTGTGCGGCGTGTTCACGGGCGCTGCAGCCACTCGGTGTACCAGGTGCGGAAGCCGGGGCTCGCCGGGACGAAGCCGCCCCAGTCCGGGTCCATCCGCCAGACCTCGCCCGCTCGTTGACCGTTCAGGATCAGCCGTATGAACATGCCGCAGCCCTCTTCGGCCAGCATGAGCGTGCCCCGGGTCAGCTCATCGGCCGGTGCGCCGATCCGGCCGGGCAGGGGTTCGGTAAGGGGGAACGGCTCGGCAAGTCGGCCCGGCAGCCGGTCTTCCGCCCACTCGTCGTCCACGGCCCAGTCGTCGCCGGCTTCCGGGCGGGGAACGGTCAACGGCATCAGCCCGTAACTGGGACCGGCGGGGCCGTTGCCCACCTTCGTGACGAAGGACCGGTACGCCGCTGGTAGCTCGATGCCGTGGCCCTCCTCGAACGCCCTGACCTCCGCCTCCGGCAGCGCAGGCGCCAGCTGGTAGCGGTGCGTGTCCGCCCCGAAGGCCGCCCGCTCCGGGTCCAGTGCCGCCATTTCCCGTATCCGAGCGCGCACGCCGCCCTCGTCCCAGCTCTCCATACGCCGACCGTAGCAATGGCCCCGAGGTATGGCCCCGAGGTATGGCCCCCAGGAGTTGATGGCGGCGTGCCCGGGGCTGTGGCCGTCGCGCAGGCAGACGTCCAGTGCAAGAAGAAGACCGACCTCGTCGCTGTCTGGTCCGGCGTGGAGCCCCGAATCCCCAGAATGACGTCATACGCAGCCGCCCGAAGGCATTCCGGACCCTGAAGCCGGAGAAGGACCGGTGGCTCAAGGCCGCCCGCCGGGTCCTCGAAGGCGGACGAGCGAGAGGATCGTCCGACAGTTCACCAGCGATTGAACCGAAGCTGCCGGCGAGCCGTACCGATAGGTGCGGCTCCTGTCTCCCGAGTCTGGTGTGCCGTGCCAACACAGGACCCCGCACGGAAGGACCTTCGAGTTGTTGCCCATCACGCGCTCTCGTCAGCTGCCGGAAGCGGACGAGGCACCTACAAACGAGGCACCCACGAACGAGGGCCGCTCGCGCTCCGCCCCCGGAGCGCAGGCCGGCCCTCCGGAGCGGATGCCGGACGACGCCGCCGGCCAGGACACCGAGGCAGGTGACGAGGCGAGCGCCGGGAAGGACAACCCGGACAAGGCCGCGGCAGCCATCCGCTGGCGGGACCGCCACCCGGGCGCGGCCCAGACTGCGGCACGGCTGACCACCACTCTCGCCGCCGCCCTCGTCCTCTTCGCCCTCCTCCTCCCCAACCAGCTCACCCTCCTCACCCCCGGTGAGTTCCTGCGCATCCCGGTGGAGGCGATCTTCGGTTCCGCCCTGCTGCTCCTCCTCCCCTCGAGGGCGAGGCGGGTGGCGGCGGTGCTTGCCGGGGTGGGGCTCGGCCTGCTCACCGTGCTGAACCTCCTCGACATCGGCTTCAACGAAACCCTCGGCCGAGGGTTCAACCCGGCGCTCGACTGGGTCCTGCTCGACGACGGCGAATCGTTCCTTCAGGATTCGATCGGCCGGGCGCACGCGATCGGTGTGGCGATCGCAGCCGTCGCCCTCGTCCTCGCCCTCCTCGTCCTCACCACGCTGGCGGTCGTGCGGCTCACCAACCTCTTGGCCCGGCACAGCGCCACCGCGACCCGCACCACTCTGGTATTCGGGACCGCCTGGGTCGCCTGCACGGCGCTCGGCGTACAGGTGGCCGGCGTGCCGCTCGCCGCCACGAGCGCCGCCGGGCGCATCCAGGACCGCACGCAGCAGATTCGGGCGAGCCTGGCGGACGAGCAGGCGTTCGCCAAGGAGGCCGCCGTCGACTCCTTCGGCAACACTCCGGGCGATCAACTGCTGACCGGACTGCGCGGCAAGGACGTCATCTTCGCGTTCATAGAGAGCTACGGACGCAGCGCCGTCGAGGACCCGTTGATGGCGCCGGGGGTCGACTCGGCTCTCGCGGACGGGACCGAACAACTGCGCGCCGCCGGCTACTCCTCCCGGAGCGGCTGGCTCACCTCGTCGACGTACGGCGGCGCCAGCTGGCTGGGCCACTCCACCTTTATGTCGGGCCTGTGGATCGACAACCAGCAGCGCTACCGCACCGTCACCGCGGGCGACCGCCTGAGCCTCACCGGTGCCTTCAAACGCACCGGCGCCTGGCGCACGGTCGGCATCATGCCCGGCGTCACCAAGGGCTGGCCGGAGTCCTCGTTCTACGGCCTCGACCGCGTCTACGACTCGCGGGACCTCGGCTACAAGGGTCCGAAGTTCAGCTGGTCGACCATGCCCGACCAGTACACCCTGTCAGCCTTCGAGCGCCTGGAACACGGCAAGAAGTCCAGCCGGCCACACCACACGCAACACGGCGGGACGCACGATACGCAGCGCCCCAAGGCTCACAACAAGCCCCTGATGTCGTTCGTCATCCTCACCTCCAGCCACAACCCCTGGGCCCCCCTCCCCACAACGCTCGCCTGGGACAAGGTCGGCAACGGCTCCGTCTACGGCGCCATCAAGAACGCGGGCAAAGACCCTGTGGACGTCTGGAAGCACACCGGCCAGGTCCGCACCGAGTACGGCAAGTCCATCCAGTACTCGGTGCACAGCCTCATCTCGTACGTGGCGAAATACGGCACCAAGAACACCGTGCTCGTCTTCCTCGGCGACCACCAGCCCGTCGCCAAGGTCTCCGGCGACCACGCAAGCCGCGACGTCCCCGTCGCCATCGTCGCCCACGACCCGGCCGTACTGGACCGCGTCTCCAACTGGCGCTGGACCAACGGCCTCAAGCCCAGCCCCAAGGCCCCGGTCTGGCGCATGGACACCTTCCGCAACCGCTTTCTGACGGCTTACGGCCCCCAGCCCCGTTCCGCCCCACCCCGGCCCGCCCGGTAACCGAAGCCCGCCCGACGACCGGCATGACATGGGTCGACCTCCTGACGAGCCGCCTCGCGCATTGCCCCAACTGTGGTGACACGGAGTCGCGTACAGCAAGGTTCGATGGCGCCCGCTCAAGGTTCGGTGACACCGGACAGTGGGGTGCCCGCCGCGTCTGCACCCACCCTTGAAATTCCGCCGAAAAGGTTAAATCAAAGGGTTAAATTTCTAGGCCAGGGAGGGTTAAAGGCTGTTAGTGTGCGGGGTGGAGGTGGAGCACGTGCCAACCGAGGAAGAGCTGTTCGCTGCGGTGGACGCGCTGTTGGAGGAGGAGGCCCAGCTTCCGCCCCCGGCCGAGCGTGCCCGGCTGCGTGAGGCGGCCGGCATCACCCAGGCCCGTCTGGCCGCGGCGATGAAGACGACGCTGCAGACGGTCAAGAACTGGGAGAACGGACGCTCCGAGCCGCGGGAGCCGCGCCTGACGGCGTACCAGCGGCTGCTGGAAGGCTGGTCGGCGAAGTACCCCAAACACCCCGCGCCGGTGGCCGCTCCGGTCCCGGAGGCGTCCACAGCGTCTGCGCAGCAGCCGGCCCCTGCTGCTCCTCCCGCCGCACCCGCGCCCGCGCCGGTCACTGCGCCCGAGCCGGAGCAGGAACCCGCGGCCGGACCGTCGACGTCATCGCGCCGCCCGGCCAGGAAGGCCGTCCCGAAGCCGGCCGTCGACCCGCAGTTCCCGCACGGTCCGCTCGCCGTACTGGACGGTGGCGGCGCCGCGTACGGCATCGACGGCATCGTGCTGGACTGCCCGGCGACGACTGTTCCGCAGCTGGTCGACTGGACCCTGAAGGAGTCCGGACTCGGGGCGCCGCGTCTGCACCGCAACGGCAAGGACTTCGACCCGCTGATCGTGCTCACCGAGTCGGCCGCCGTGAAGTTCGGCCTGCCCGCGCGTCTGGAGGGCCACGAGGCCCGCCGCTCGCTGCGCCTGCCCGAGGACCACCCGGTCGTCAAGCAGATCGCCAAGGCCAAGTGGGAGCTCACCCAGCGCGGCTTCGGGCCGTGGCCGCGTATCTACCGCAAGGCAACGGGCACCCAGCGCCAGTGCGTGCAGCTGGCGATCCTGCCCTGGGAGGCCCTGGATGCCCGGATGTGGTCGGGCGCCGCCGGCCTCCCGCCGGCGGAACTCGCCCGCGCCCTCGGCATCTACGCCCAGCGGGTCATCACGCCGCGCGGCTCCACCGCCGTGACCGGCCTGGAGCTGATGACCGCGCTGCGCCCGCCGACCCGGGCTGTGAAGGATCCGCAGACCGGCGCGTGGGTCCAGGACCCCAGTCCCGCTCCCGGCTCCCTGGGCAAGCACCCGATGGACCCGGCGCCGCCGGAGGCCACCCCCGAACACCCCGTCGTCGTGAACAACGGCTGGACGGGCGGCTTCCTCGATGAGGAGGCCTACCAGTGGGTGCGCGACCCGAAGCTGCTCTCCGACGAGGAGTGCCTGCGGCCCTTCGCCATCGGCCTGGACATCAACACCGCCTTCCTCGCCGCCGCGGCCCGTCTGGTCGTGGGCCTCTCGGCGCCGGACCACTTCCACCACCCGACGTTCAACAAGAAGATCCCCGGCAGCTGGCTGGTGGACCTCTCGCACATCGAACTGGACCCGCGCCTCCCGTCGCCGTTCACCCCGTCCGGGCAGTGCCCGACCGGTCCGGCCTGGTACCAGACCCACACCGTCGCCTACGCCCAGGAACTCGGCTTCGACGTCCGGCCGATCGAGGCCTACCTGCGGCGGGAGACCGGCGCGTACCTGGACCCGTGGCACGACCGTCTCAAGGACGCCTACGTGGACACGATGGCCGACCTCGGGGTCACGAAGGACCTGGACGACCATCAGTTCCTCGCCGCGATGGAACAGCACAAGCAGACCGACCCCGGCATGGCGGCCGTCCTGGCCGCGATCAAGGCGACCGTCAAGGGGGGCGTGGGCAAGCTCCGCGAGCGCCCCCAGGGACGGCACTACCGCGACGGAGACCGGTGGCCCGCGCTGGAGCGCCCCACCTGGCGCCCCGACATCCGCGCGGCGGTCATCTCCAAGGCCCGGGTCAACATGCACCGCAAGATGGCCAACGTCGCCAAGGCGACCGACCAGTTCCCGCTCGCGGTACTGTCCGACTGCGTCGTCTACGCCTCACCCGGCCGCTCCCCGCTGGACTTCCTGCCCTACACCACCTCCGGCAAGCCACTGCCCGGTTCCTTCCGCCTCGGCCCGACGCCCGGCCTGGCGAAGGTCGAAGGCGTGGCGGAGATGGCCTGGGCGGTCGACCTGATGGAGAAGGGCTTCAACCCCGCCCGCCACATCAAGGGCGACGGCCTGTAGGTACTCAGAATCCGCGTCATGTTCTCGCGAGCGATTACCTCTAAATAGCACTTATGACGCGACGGTGAGATGTTCAGCTCGGGGCGATCACCCTTTCGGGTGATCGAAAGCGCGTGCGTCCATTCGTACTTCAGGGCCCGTGTAACTGTCCTGCGATCAAGGTCAGTTGCACGGGCACTGGGGGCGGATGGTGGATGTAGAGGTGTGTGTTCGGCTTGCCGAGGACGAGGTGCGCGAGGGCCTCGCCTGGGAGTCGGTGCCGCTGGAGATGCTGTACGCGGCCGAGCCGTGGCGGACGTTCCGCTGGTACATGGGGCAGAAGCACTACTCGGGTTCGTACTGGTCGAGTACGCAGTCGGATCACGTGATCTACGAGTCGCGGCTGGAGCTAGCGCGCTTGTTGTACGCCGACTTCGACCGGGACGTGACCGGGATCGTGGCCCAGCCCTTCTTGCTCAGGGCCGAAGTGGACGGTGCACTGCGCCGGCACATCCCGGACTACCTGCTGGCCACCACGGCGGGCCCGCTGGTGGTGGACGTCAAACCGCGGCACCGTGCGGCCAGGCCGGAGCACGCGTTCACCTTCGCCTGGACCCGGGAGGCGGTGGAGGCGAAGGGCTGGCGCTACGAGGTGTGGAGCGAGCCGCCGGACGCCGAGCTGGCCAACGTCCGCTTCCTCGCGGGCTACCGTCGCGACTGGCTGTTCAGTTGGGACCTGCTTGAGGACGAACGCGACGAGGCGGTGGACAAAGAACCACCGCCGGATCGGCTCTTCGCCCCGGCCGTCCTTGACGACGTACGCGACCGAGTCGCGGATGGGGAGACGCTGGGGGAGACGTTCGCCTGCCTGCCGGGACGTCCGGCGCCGCTGGTGCGGGCCGCGGTGTTGCATCTGCTGTGGAAACAGCAGTGGCTGACCGACCTGAGCGTTCCGCTCAGTGCCCGCAGCATGCTGAGGAGCGCGTCGTGAACCGGGCCGCGGTGCGAGTGGGAGTGGGAACCCGCTTCTCCTACGACGGCGAGGTCGTCGAAGTGGTGGAGCTCGCCAGCACGCAGGCCGGCGGCGAGGTGGTCCTCAAGGACGGTCGGGGACGGCTGCTGCGGCTGGCAGTCAAGGAACTGCTGCTTTCAGACCGTGCCCGCGTCATGCCGGACGGGCCCGGACCGGCCTCCGACGACCCGCAGGACGTAGCCGCGGTGGTGCTGGACCAGCTGGATGACGCTGAGCGTGAGCGGGTCCTGGAGAGGGCCGCGCACGTGAGGGAGGTGCTCACCGGGTTCCGCAGCGGCAGCGAGGAGCTGGCCGCCGTGGGGGAGCCCCGCGCCGCCTACGCGGCGGGCGAGCCGATGGAGAGCCGGTACGCGGCGAAGGCGGCCGAGCTCGAGGTGGCCGCGCGCACGGTCAAGCGGTGGGTGGCGGCGTTCCGCCGGGACGGTGAGGCGGGACTGGTGCCGGCCCGCAGCGGGCCGCGGTCCGGGCACCGGAACGCGGAGGTGTGGTCGGAGGCGGCGCTGGAGGTGATGGTCGAGCACACGGGCCAGTCCAAGCCGTCGCGCAAGATGGTCATAGAGCGGACACGGGCCCGGCTGCTGGCCAGGAGGTTCGAGGAGGAGGACCTGCCCAGCCGGGCGACGGCATACCGCCTCCTGGAAGACCTCGAGCGGCGCCATCCGACCTTCCGGCTGAGCACGAAACGGAACCGGGACATCGCCTCCCGGCCCGGCGGGGTCTACGGGAAACTGCGGCCGACCCGGCCGGGCGAGTACCTGCTGATGGACACCAACCGCCTCGACGTGTTCGCCCTGGACCCGGTCACGCTGCAGTGGCTGCAGGCGGAGCTCACCGTCGCGATGGACTGGTACACCCGCTGCATCTGCGGGATCAGGATCACCCCGGTGTCGACGAAGGCCGTCGATGCCAGCGTCGCCCTCTACCAGGCGTTCTGTCCCCGGCCCGCGGGCCAGGACTGGCCGGCGCACGCGGTCTGGCCCGAGCACGGCATCCCGAGGTCGGTGCTGATCGACGCCACGGCGCTTGAAGGGCCGATGCGCTCGGCGGCGTCGCCCGCGCTGGTGCCGGAGACGGTGCTGGTCGACCACGGCAAGGTGTTCGTCTCGGAGCATCTGACCAGCGTCTGCCGCCGGTTGGGGATATCGGTGCAGCCCGCTCGACTGAAGACGGGCCGGGACAAGGGCCCGCTGGAGAGGTTCTTCCTGACCCTGCGCGAGGACCTGCTGCAGGCCCTGCCCGGCTACAAGGGTCCCGATCTGAACTCGCGCGGCGAGCGTCCCGAGGGAGAGGCGTTCTTCTTCCTCCACGAACTTGAGGCGATCATCCGCGAGTGGGTGGCCTGCGTCTATCACCACCGGCCGCACACCAGCCTGATCGATCCAGGGGTGCCGGGGCTGCGGATGTCGCCGGCGGCGATGTTCGAGCACGGGCTGAACAGGGCCGGCTACATCGAGGTCCCGCGCGATCCGGATCTGGCGTTTGAGTTCCTGCGGGTGGAACGGCGCAAGATCCAGCACTACGGTATCGACTTGGACGCCCGCCGCTACAACGGCGCCGCCCTGGACCCCTACCGCGGTCTGCTCAGCGGCGAGCGGGACGGCAAGTGGCCCATCGCGGTGAACCCGGACGACATCAACGCGGTCTACTTCCGCGATCCCGCGAGCCGCAGGTGGCATGCGCTGGCCTGGGAACACGCACCGGGTCGGGACATGCCGGTGAGCGAGGAGGCACTGCAGTTCGCCCGCCGCCTGGCCGCGTCCCGCGACCGGTTCCCGGATGACAAGGCCGCGGTCCGTGACCTGTTCGAACGCTGGAACCTCGGTCTGGGCACCACGCTGGTCGAGCGCCGGATGGCGCTGCGGCTCGCCCGGGAACAGGCGGCCCTGGACCTCCCCGAGCCCGAAGAGAGCGTCGCGACGCTGCCGAGCGTGAGACGCCTCATGGACTTGCCGGACGCGGCAGAACCGCAACTCGCGTCCGAGGCCGCACAGGAGACGGGCGACGACGACGCGGCTGACGAGGCCGAATTCTTGGAGCTCGAAGACGACAGCGACTTCTACACCGACGCTCTGGAGGACGCGTGAACAGCGAGGGCACCTGGACGCCGGGAGACTCCCACCGCCTGGACGCGCTGACGCTCTCGCGCAAGGAGGGCTGGGCGGCGTTCGCGGAAGCCGCACCGCGGACACAGCCGGAACTGCTGCCGCACAGCGAGTACTTGGCTCTGGGAGAGCGCGCGAAGGCGGAATATGACCGGGCCCGGCGGATCTGGCACGCGAACCTCGGGCCACTGCGGACCCCGCAGCTGGCCGAGTTGCACGAGGACTTGTGGGACATCCTCGACAGCAACCAGCAGGACGGCGACCAGGCCAAGGGCGCCGTCGCGGTGGACGCCTTCCCTGGATTGGGCAAGACGACGGCGGTGCTGGCCTTCGCCCGGGACTTCCATCGCCGGGAGATCGCCGAGGGAGGCGCGTTCACCGCCGGCGGGCACGAACGGCTCCCCGTCTGCCGGGTGGGCCTGACTGGGAACACCGGGATGAAGGACTTCAACCGGGCGATGCTGGAGTTCTTCGGCCATCCTGGCCGCACCACCGGCACCACCGCGCAGTTCGCCCAGCGAGCCCTGGACTGCGTGCTCTCCTGCGATGTGAAGCTGCTGATCGTGGACGACCTGCACTTCCTGCGCTGGAGGGCGGCCGGCGGAGTCGAAGTGAGCAACCACTTCAAGTACGTCGCGAACGAGTTCCCGGTCACGTTGCTGTTCGTCGGGGTCGGCCTGGCCAAGCGCGGACTGTTCTCCGAGGGCGAGTCCTACGACAACGCGGTCCTGGCCCAGACGGGCCGACGCACAACCCGTCTGGACATGGGGTCGTTCGAACTGGCCACCGACCAGGGCCGCAGCCAGTGGCGCCGGCTGCTGCTGGCCCTGGAGAAGCGCCTGGTCCTGCACGGCACCTACCGGGGGATGCTCGCCGACGACCTGTTTGACTACCTGTTCATCCGCTCAAGCGGTCACATCGGCTCGCTGATGACCCTCATTAACCGCGGCTGCCAGCGAGCCATCCGCACCGGCGTCGAGCGTCTGGACGAGGAACTTCTGAGTCGCGTCAAGATCGATCAGGCGGCCCACCTGGCCCAGGACGACGTACGCAATCTCCTGAAGGGACAGCGCTCCCGACGGACCCGCCAGAAGGCGGCTCGCCGGTGACGCACGCGCGGACCCTGCCGATCCGCCTCGCCCCACAACCGGGCGAGGCACTCGACTCCTGGTGGGAGTCGATCGCCCACCGACTGGGCACCACCACCGGCGACGTCCTGGCCTCGATGGGGCTGCTGCCCCGCGGTGCCTGTCGGCCGGTGGAGTCGGGCATGTTGGGCCGCCTGGTCACCCTCCTCGACGCGGACCAGGCGGCAGCCATCGCATGGTCGGCTGGCCCCACCCAGGCGCAGGCGCACGCCATGACCCTGGCCCGCTACGACGGACAGGCCCACGTGGTCGACGCACAGCGGCGACGCGTCGAGGCGAGGCATCTCTGGGGGAGGGCCCGCGGGTCCCGCTACTGCCCGGCCTGCCTGGCCGCAAGCGGCGGCAGATGGCGGCTGAGCTGGAGACTCGGCTGGTCCTTCGCCTGCCACGATCACCGTCTGCTGCTGGTCGACGCCTGCCCGCGCTGCAGCCGCATGCCGCGGCACTTCCCGGCGACCACCCGGCACCCGCTCACTCCGGGGCGCTGCCACAGCCCTTCGGAGAAGGACGCCCCGCCGGCGCGCTGCGGCCAGCCGTTCGAGGAGGTTCCCGCGCTCATGCTCGCCGCGCGGGGATCCGTGATCGCGGCCCAGAAGCTCATCGAGGAGGCCATCTCCTGCGGCCGGGCCGGTTTCGGCGTCTATCAAGACCATCCCCAGCCCAGTCTTGCGCTGTTCGGGGACCTTCGGGCGCTGGCCTGCATTCTCCTTCGCCGCGTCCCTGACCCCGACCGGCTGGCGGGCTTCGTCCCACCGGAAATCCTGGCGCTGCACCAGCAGCCCCTGCCGGAGAAGCGGCGGTCCTTCGACCCTGTCGAGGAGACCCGTCCGGGACGACTTGCCCCGCAACGGGCCGCAACCGCCGCCCTCGCCGTCAGCGCGGCCCTGCACATCCTCGAGCACGGCGACGTCCACGAGGCCGGAGCCGCTCTTCGCCACCTGATCAGCGACGCGGACGGCACCATTCCGCTCAAGGTCGGGCTTCGGTGGGCCCACACCAGCCCGGTTTTCGACGCGATCCATCTCGCGACCCTTGCGCCCCGCCTCAAGGGCACTGACCAGTTGCGTTACCGCACCGCGGACCGATTGCCGAGCAGGCCTGGTCGCTCGGCGGCAACGCGGGTCGCCGAGCGGGCCCGCAAGATTCCGACGCAGCTCTGGCCGGCTTGGTCCGCCCGGCTGAGTCCCCAGAGCGGGGCCCTCTCGCGCACCATCCGCCCTGCCCTGTCGTGCTACCTCCTGCTGATCGGGGGCACAGGGGACTTCCCCGCGGCGGCCCGTCTTCTTCGCGCACCGGTGGAAGACAGGCTGGGCTCTCACATGACGTTCCGCCTCACGAAGCGGGGCCACTTTCACGGCATCAGCCTCGGCCTGTTCGCACTGGCGGACTACCTTGACCAGCAAGGATCACCGATCGACTACACCCGCCGCCGCGCACTCGACTACCGAGACCTGCTGCCGCTGGACACCTGGACGCGACTCTGCCGGGACATCGACTTCGAAGCCGGCGGAGTACGGCGGCACCAGTTCGCCCGAGCGCTGTTGTTCGAACGGCTCAGCGGACTCCCCGCAACCCTCGCCCCGGCGGCATATACGCCCAGCACTCAGGAACTGCGGACCATGCTGCGGACCTTCGAAACGGATCTCACCCCGGCACTGATGAGTCAACTCGAAGGACACGCAGCGGAGTTCCTCACCCGACAGGGAGTTCGCGGGGAACCTCTCTCCTGGCAGCCCCCAGCGGACATTATCCGTGATCTTGAACTGCCGGGGTGCGACCTGCGGGACATCGACCTCGGCATGCTGCACCGGCTCATCAGGGGCGAATGCCTGACGACAGCACAAGCCGCCCGCCGCCTGGGCGTCAGCCATGACGCTGTCCGGTTCGTCCTGCAGGAGCAGCCGGCCCCTCCCGAGGAGGCGAAGAGCGCGAAGTGGGAGAGAGGAGCGACTGTTCGCCGGGCTCGCGCGACTCTCCCCAGGGAGAAGCTCGCACGCTTCTATCTTGACGAATACCGCTCGCTCAAGTGGATCGCGGAGCACGTCGACGTGAACGTCGAGGCAATCAAGGTCCTGGTCCGCGAATACGGCATGAAGCGCGACGGCAAAGCGACCCGCTGGCGCCAGATCGATCTCGACTGGCTCCGCGCCCAACGAGCCGCTGGCCGCACCTGCCGCGCACTCGCAGAGGAGACCGGCTTCTCGCTCGGAATGATCAGCTACCTGGGCCGGCGGCACGACCTTCCCGGTCGCCGGTCAACGGCCGATCGGGCAGCCAGGCGAATGCGGTGAAGGCGCCGGGCGCGATGACGACGCATTGCAGCTTCCGTCTGGTCACGGCGGCGGGAGAGACGTCCAGGGGTCCCCCGATCCCTCACACTTGCGGATGTTCTTCACGGTGGCGGACTCCCTTGCGTGACTGTTGCCGTGGACGGCGCGGACTTCGGCCAGGAGAAGGGTCAGGACGGCCGCTGCACTGGCTGTGTCTCCCTCCTGAACCAGTGAGAAGCCATGATTGTGCCGGACAATCAAGGACAGGTCGGCACCGCGGCCGAGCGCTGTCTCAACCCGGGATACGAGACGCTCGAACTCGGCTGCGGCCCTGCGAACAGCCCGGGGAGCACCGGACTTGGCCAGCCTCAGCAGCACCATGTTCCGGATGGCCAGCGTCTCCATGTCGTCCGACCCGTGGCGTTGCTCGTACGTGTCAGCCAATGCCAGTGCTTCTACGTCGTCGCCGGTCGCCGCCACCCACTGGGCATGGAGGCGCAGTGCGCAGGCGGTGACCGGATCATCCTCGCCCAGGGATTCGGCCGCTGATTGGTGCAGCGCGCCGAGTCTCGCTGCGGCGTCCACGGGGTCCCCGAGCAAGCCGGTCACTTCGGCGAGGCGGATGCGGATGTTCAGTGTCAGCGGGTGTTGCTCACCGAGACCGGCGGACGCCGTCTCTGCGAGCTCGGTCAGTTCGTCGACGTCGGTCTGTTCGGTGGTGGTTACGGTGCGCCACCAAAGCGTCCGTGTCCATGCGGCGAGCGTCCATGCGTGGTCGCGGCTGAGGGCGATGCTCAGGCGGTCGGTGAACCCACGGTAGAGCTGGGCTCCTCGGGCTGGGCCAAGGTCGGCGGCGGCAGCGTCCAGGTCGTGGATGGTCCAGTTGAATACCGTTTCCGATTGCGGGTGGTCAGTCCCGAGGAGCCGGATCACATCCCCGAGCACATCCTGGGACAAGCGTGCGGCGTCCCCCGGTCGGCCGCGGGTTTTGAGCGTGTCCGAGCAACGGCGTGCTCCGGCGAGCGTTGCGGCGACCTCCGCGTGCATGGGTCCCGCGCAGCGGACAACGGCGTCGAGGAGGTCGCGAAGTTCTACGCAAGCGCTCTCGGGGTCGGCTCCGGGGTGCGCCGAGTCAGCCAGCCACCGGGCGGCGGAGCGCCGCGCCCGCAGCGTATCGATGTGATCCGTGCCCAAGACGTGGGCGCGTTCGCGTGCCAGTGACCGCTGTTCGCGCTCGGCGCGCGCCGGATCACCGGAGCCTCCGCGCGCGTTGGCAAGGATGAATCGCGCGAAGAGGGCCTCGGGTGAGTCAGAGCCCCGGGCTTCCGTGAGCCGCTCGGCCAACGCCGCGACCTCGGTTACCGTCGGGCGGAAGTCGCGGGTGGCGCACCCGCGCCAGTCGGCCAGGCGCACCCGCGTGCTGAGCTCGGCGACGCCGCCTTCGTGGCCCTGCCTCACGATTTCGTCTCGGAGCGTGGTGAGCGCGTTCACAGCGCCTACCGGGTCACCGGCGCTCCCGGCCTCCCAGGCCCACTCATGGGCGAACCCTGCGAGGCGCTGGGTTCGGGGAGCGTTGGGGCCCCACACCTGCGCCGGCCACGCCCACGCCGCAGCGGCAAGAGCGGCGGCCGGAAGGGGCCCCTCGTCGGTGTATGCCTGGTGTGCGCACGCGGCGATCCAGTCGTCTAAGGCGCCGAGAGACTCGTGCTCGACTCCGAGAACGGTCGCGGTGTCCACGAGGAGCGCGCCGAATGCCGCGGCGGCTGCGCTGTGGCGGCTCGCGAGGTGCAGAGCGTGGGCATGGGCGTGCCGAGCGGTGCGGGTCTTCTCGTCGAGTCGGCCCAGGGCGCGGGTGAAGGCTGCAACGACATCGTCGAGCTCCTGCGCCGCTTCCGCGGGTACACCGACCTGGCTGCGGAGGGAAGCGAGAATGGTCCTAGCATTCAGGGTGTCCGGTTCGTCCCACCCCAATGCCTCCGCCATGTCCTGCACGAGGAGGGCGAAGTGCGGGATGGCGTCCGTGGGGGTGTCCTGCGGGGCGCCCCAGAGATAGAGATCGCCGCGCATGTTCAGCACGTGCCGGTGCAGCGCCCCCAACACCTCGGTAGCGCAGGTCACCAGCACGTCGATCGCGGCGGCCGCACCGGTTCGGTCGGCGGCTGCGGTCTTCTGGAGAAAGTCGTGGCAGTCGTCGACCAGCCGCGCCGCGGCGTCAGTGCCACCAGCGGCCGCCGAGGCCAGGGATCGTCGCAGCACGTCAGCCGCCGCATCCGGCCTGGACACCTTGAGGCACGACGACACAAGCATCATGGTGATCATGGCACCCGGGACGCTGCCGAAGCCGACGTCCGGACCTCCGGGCGGTGCAGTGTCTGCTCCGGGCGGTCGCTCGATACCGAGCTTGCCGAGGTCCTCAAGGACCTGCAGCGCCTGGGAGGCATCTGCCTTCTGCGTGCCTCCGAACAACGAGATGATGTGGTGCATGGCCTCAGCGATCGAGTCTTCGCCGCGCAGCATCCGCCCCAACGCCCGCATGAAGTCAACGTCGCGAGGGGAGTTGTCGGAGAAATCGGCGGAAACTCGCGCGGCCACCGCGTCCATGGTGGTTCCCAGCGCGGCGAGTTCCGGATCGGCGACGCGTTCGGAAGGCACGAAGCCGGGGGCCCGCGTAACCTCCCGCACGTGATTCATCACGCTTCCGAGCACCGCGTAAAAATCTGTGGTCACGGCGACCGACGCAGCCGAGCCCAGTATCCGTTCCGCGTCTGCCCGCACAGCGGCGAGCTCGTCCACGGCTTCCGGGTCGCCGTTCCACATCCGAAGCATGGCCAGATCGGCCCGCGTGCGGAGAACATCCGGAAGGCTGGAGCCATCGAGCCCGGCCACGGGCTCAAGCATGCGCAACGCAGGCAATGCCGCAGCGTAGTTCCCTCGCTCCATGTGCAAGGCGAAAAGGGCACGCGCGCACGCGATGGTTTGTGGGTGGTCGCTGCCGAGGGCGTCCGCCATGGCACGCATCACCTGGTCATACAGCTGTGCCGCCTGGTCGGGATCACCGGAGCGGAAGTACCAGTAGGCGATCGATCGCTGGGTCACCAAGGCGCCGACGTCCCGGCGTCCGTACAACCAGGCCTGATCGGCAGCGGTTCCTTCCAGCAGCGCGATAGCGCGCTCGTGTGCGCCGGATTCGCCGTACCAGCGGGCGGTTCGCATGTGCACGTTGATGGTCCGCCAGTCCGAGGCTCCGAGTGCGGCCTCGTGACGTCGGCTCAGCTCCTCAAACTCGGCCACCGCGCCAGCGGCGTCACCGTCCGCACCGGTCAGGTGCGCCAGCAGGACACACGCTTGCAGGGTGGCAGGCCCGTCCTCGCTGAAGACCTGCGTCAACCTGGGCAGCAGCGCGGTCAGCTTTGCGCGGGCCTCGATGCGGTCGTCGGCGTCGATGAGGAACTGCGCCTCGGTCAGGCATACATCCAGGGTCCGCGGGTCGTCGTGGCCAAAGCGAAGCTCGCATTCCGCCCGATGCTGCCCGAAGAATTCGGCCGCGGCCTTCTGGTACCCGGCCTCCGCAAGCCCGAACCCGATGGCTAGCGGCAAGGAACTGGGCTGCGGATGCCATAGGGCGTCACCCGCGACGGTCAACAGGTGCTTGGCGTTGGCCCGCATCCGTGCACCCTCCGGGAGGTGCTGCGAGAACATGCCCCATACGCCGTCAACTGCGTTCAGACATACAGCGAACCGCGCATCGGCCTGCTCAGCCGTGAATTGCTCGCAAACGACACGCTGGACCAGGGAGTGTACGCGCACCTGCTGGTGCGGTCCGCCCGTGGCTTCGTCTGCGAAGTCCAGGAGGTTGAGGCGACGAAGTACCTGCAGGGCGTCGGCAACCTCGTCTCGGGTGACGAAGCGGGCGTCGTCGGCCCCGATGCAGTCCAGCCCGGCGGCCCACGCTCGCTCCTGGGACAGATGGTCGCAAACTGCTGGGGCGGTCAGTACCGCCAGGGGGATCCCGCCGGGATCGAGGCAGGCGGCAAGGTCCAGCAGCGGACCGGCCATGCCCACCGGCTCCGAACGGTTCGCGAGCTCCACCGACATCGACCATGTCGCGGTGATGACGTGATGCCCGTCGCGCAATTCGTCCGGGCCGGGCATGGATGCGGATAAGAGCCGTTCGCGGAGTCGCCGCCGATACTCGTTGCAGGACAACTGGTTGTCGACGATGTATGCGGCCGCTTGCGCCAACGCCACAGGGAGTCGATCCAGATCGGCGGCCAGACCGGCGAAATCGGACATGGTCCCTGACCCGCGGGGACTCAGTACTGCTGACAGATATGCCACGGCCTCGGCACGCGTGTACAAGTCGACCGGCCAGAGCTCCCGCCCTTGCTCGCCGAGGACCGCGCTACGGTGCTGCGTCGTCGTCACAGTCACACAGCCCGGACGCGTCGGCGGCCACAGCTCGCGCAAGTCGGCAGGGTCGGCCAGGTTGTCCAGGACAACCAGCCAGGGCCGGTCGGCTGTGTGGAGCCAGCTCAGGAACCGCCGCGCAGCGGCCTCGGGCTCGGGTTCGGCGAGCCCGGTGATCGCGAAGGCCGCGTTCGCGTACCTCGTGACCACGTCGAGCCGCGAACCCGCGTCACACCACACCACCAGGTCGGCCTGCCGCCCGTCCCAGACTCGGTGGGCGAAGTCGGTGGCCAACTGGGTCTTTCCGACCCCGGCGGCCCCGCTGAGGACGACACAGCCGCCCCCTTCGGCGCCCGCCAGCTCGGTGAGTTCACCCGACTGTCGCCGCTCCTGGAACGCATGTGCCCGCGCCGGCAACGGCCCGAGCATCATCGGCCACTCCGGCACGTGGGACGGCAGTACTACTTGCTCGATGTGCTGCGCGGCCACACCCGTGCCCGCGGCATAAATGTTCAAGGGCCCGTGGCCGTACCCCGAGAGGTCACCGGTGCGGTGGCTTGCTACGAATCCGCTGGCCTCCCAGCCGCTCCCGGAGGGTTTGTCGGGTTCACCGCCCCGTTGATCACCCCGGCCGCCACTCCGCTTTGGGTCGCGGTAATCTTCACGTCTCCGGCCGCCGCGAACCCGCGGTCGCCGGCGACGGCGCCCGATCCGCCGTCGGTCATCAACCCCGCCCCTTGCTGCGCTACCTGCGCGGCCTCAGACAGCACCTCTGCGATGCGCCGCTGCTCGTCCTCGTCTGCGGACTCCAGCAGCCCGACGAGCCGACGGGTCCATGCCTCGCTGACGCTCTGCATCAACTCGGTGCCACTGCCCGCTTGTTCGGCCTCCGCCAGCGCTGCTCCGTCGCGCTCGAGCAATTCGACGGTCATGTCCACCACAGGGTCGGGATCAGTTCCCCCGCGCCCGAACAGCCGGGCGATCCGGTCCCTGACCACCGTCCACACATCTGTCCCGGCCGCCTGCACCACGGCCATCCCACCCGCGCCGGCCGCTGCCGATAGCGCCTCCACCAACACAGAACCCTCCCGTGAAGCCGTAGATCCGCCTTGCTGGTCCGGGCCGATGCCCGTGCAACGACAACATGCGGGGCCGACGGCCCGGTTCCCGCGTGACGTCAGCGTAACGGGGGACCAAGTGCTTGATACCCGATTCCGCGATGCTGACGGCCCACATGCGGTGCCCGCTGCGAAGGATCCACACGGTCGTGGCAGTCCTCTCCGGTGCCGGCTGCAGCATGTCCGCAACGATGACGATCGTGGGTGACGTCGTCTACCTGGTCGACGTGATCACCGGTTCCGCCGCCACCCTCACCTCGCCCGACGGTGTCTAGGACGTGCGCGAGTGCGGCCTGGTGGTGCCGCCGTGATGCCGTCCAGGGAGGGGCCGATCTCCTTCCAAGATGTGATCCCTCAATACCCCGTTATAACGGGGGTGCATGGTCTATCCTGAACAGGTCGCCTCACCTCTCCAACCACCCATGAGGCGGCCTCGCAGGGAGGTGCGATGATTCAGATCACTCTCGGCAAGAACAAGGACGTCGACCCGAACAGTGATCCTCTCCAGCGTTCACAGACCGGCTGGAGCGACGGACTGTCCGACCGGCAGCTCCATGAGATCGCCCGCGGAGTCTGGGTGATGCCCGGATCGCGCGTCCAACGAGAGCGGTTCGCGGTCGTCAACGGCGGCGGGATCATTCGCCAGGCCATGGAGATCGACCGGGTTGTCGACGTCCCCGGGGGGCGACGGGCCTTCGAAGGCCGCATCCTCGGCCCCGGGCATCCGGTCCACGACCATTACGTTGGCAAGCCCGCCCCGAACGGCGCCCAGCAGAACCCCATCACCTACTTCGACTCCCCCCTGGGCAACCGCGAGTGCAACTGCGGATGCGGCAAGCCCATTAGCCGGGGCGACTTCCTTCCCGGCCACGACCAGCGAGCCATCCACGAGAGGATCGCCCGCGTCGGAACCGTGATGGACTTCATCACCTGGTTCGACCAGACCTGGAAGCCGGAACAGGACCAGCGAGACGACGCCGCGTGAGGAAATGCCACCGAAGCGAGACGGAAACTGCGGGACATTCGATGAGACAGCAGCACAAGCAGCAGGTCACCGCAGTCTCGAATGACAACGGCGGCCGGAACCTACACGGCCACGACGCCGTCATGGACGAAGGAGAGTAGACCGTGGGGGACATCGAAGAGGCCCTGGAGCGCGCCGATTTCGAGGTGTTCACCCGGGAGCCGCCCAAGGGCCTCCAGGCCCGCGTCAATTTCCTGATCAAGCAGTTCAAGACCACCAAGGCCGTCGCCCGGGAGCTCGGAGTCACCCAGCGTTCGGTGGAGCGCTACCGCACGGGCGAGCGGAAGAAGCCGCCGAAGCCCATTGAGGACCGCATCGATGCCGCCGTACGCTCGCGCTGGCAGCCCCAGGTCCGCAAGCGGCGCCGCAAGCAGGCCGCCACCGCCACCGGCATCACCGTCGAGACCCGCGCCCGCTTCGGCTACACCGCACCGATCGGCACCACCGACGACGGCCGGGTCCGCCGGCTGACCGTGCACCTCCCGCCGCAGTACGCACAACAGCTCTTCGACGCCCAGCAACAGGGCGCCACCGACCAGCAGATGCGCGCAATCGTCGCCGAAGGACTGCAGGAAATCTATTTCAAGGACGGCGGACGCCGAGCCGACAACCTCGAAGTCGAATTCACCGACATCGACTACATCGACGTCTCATTCTGAAGCGGACACGCGCCGCGCCGCGCCGATGCCGATGACCAACCCTGCACCCTGCACCCTGCACCCTGCGCCGAGAAGCTGCGAGAACCGGACAGATAACCCGCTCCGGACGAAAGCACCTCGTACGGACGAGGCAACAGCTCGCGCAGGACATGGGCGTGGCTCTGGGCACCGTTCACAACAAAAAGCCGTACGCGGCCGAGGGCCCCCGCGCCCATCGGCTCAAAAGGTGCCCGGGTGATGCTGTGGGGCAGCGAGCAGACCGAAGCCTTCCTGGCCGACGAGCCGACGCCCGACCTCCCACCTTCCACCTTCCACCTTCCACCGTCCACCTGGCGGAGCCGACGATGACCTACTGGACCGCCAGGAAGCTGCTGCCGAAATCTCCACGTCACGCCGAAGACTTGGGACGACTACAGGCGGGGTTCGTGCGGGGTGAGCAAGCGGCAGATCCAGACGGCGGCCCTGGGCGGCGCGGACTAGGATGAGCCGCTGAGCTGTTGCTGGAGGCGATCGAGCTGGACGCCTTCCGCCGCCGCCCTTGCATGACACGGTTTGGTGCGGGCTGCGGCTCGGCGGCCGTGGCGCCCAGCTGACCCCGAACGGGGCCGCATCGGCACCAGGCGTTCGCGCGGCCCACCGAGCGGTTCGCCATGGACGCGTGCGCGATGACGGAGCGAGGACCATCCGTCCGTACGGGAGATACTCGACTCCCACGCCTGGCCGGCCGAAGGGCCGGACGCCTGGATCCGAATCGGCGTTGGAGACCGGCTACACCTCGCTGACCTCGACGGTGTCGGTCCGCACCGCCCTCGCCTCGGCGTCGCCCTTCCCCGCTGGGCGTGGCAGGTTCCTCCGACCGTAGCCGAATCGGCGTCTCCTCCTACAGGAGAAGGGTGGAGGTCGACACCGACGGATTCCGCCGCCCGACGCCGGGCTACGTCCCTAGGTCAGGCAGCTGCCGCATCGGCGCGCGGCGATGAGGGAGGTGTTCCCCTCGGTGGCCTGAACGGGACGCGTGGGGCGGATGTCCTCCCACAGGCCCGGCGCTGGTTCCGGTATCCAGCCCCAGCCGGCCGCTCGGTGACTCTGCTCCGGGTGGTGATTGCACTGGTCCGGAAGGTGAGCCACGCCGTGTGGGGAGATGAGAATCCTCTCGGGTGGTACAGCAGGGCCTCGCACAGCCTGAGCAGAGGCTGTGGCTTGCCGAGCTCGCGGCACGGAGCCGTCTTCCGGGCAGTCACAGCCCTCGCCGATGAAGAGGTCACAGCGGTCACATCGCTTGGCAGCCATGACGGTCATGGTTGCAGCCGCCTCTGACAACCGTGCTGAGGGCTGCTCCCACGCGCACGTTTGCACTTCCGTGCGCCGTGAGTGGCCCGCGTGTGGTTCGGTGCGTGGGGAGCACTTCATCGCGTGCCTCGATTCGGGAGGCACCGGTCGAAAGAAAGCGGGACGAGCTCATGCGGTCACACACTGACCCCTGGCTCACCGAACTATCGGCGCTACCTACGCAGTCGTGGCGATCGACCAGCCCCGCTGGACGCTGTCGCTGGTGGCCTTCCAGCGGCCCGGCGCAGTCCAGGAACTCATCCCCGTGCAACTCGGCGGCGTCCTGGTCGGCCTTGGAGCGGTTGGTCTTGGCGGCGACGGCGACCAGGGAGCGTTCGGCGCCGAGGGCGAGGGCGAGAGCGAGGGACTGGGCCTGGGCATTGGGCGGGCGGGCAGCCGATGGCCGTCCCTGCCTTGTGACGAAGCAAAAAGTCAGACGAAGGCCGCCCTCCCGCCCGCTGAACAGCGAATCACTGATCAAGTGCGAGTCGCGTCCGAGTCGCGTCCGAGTCCGGACCATAAAAGACAAGCTAATAAGTAGGTGTTTCTGATCCCCGACTGGCCCAGCCGTGTGGACAACAACCCGAAGGGCTCTGCGCGCCGTTCTCGACACCCCGCTGTCTGGGCGGAAGCATGATGACCATGAAATGCGAGGCTGAAGTGGGGCGGCGTAAGATACTCGAGGGTATTGCAATCATGGGTCTCGGCGTGGCTGCCACTGGTTGCACCAGCGGGCAGGTCTCCACAAAAGCCGAGGCAAGGGAATCTGATTCCAGCAGTCAATATATTTTCGGATATGGGTCATTGATTCAAAAGGAATCCCGAGAGGAGACCTGGTCGAAAGCGGGAAAGTCCTTCCCGGTCTCCGTCCAGGGCATCACGCGTGGCTGGTACGACCGGGTTGACACTGTCAGCTGGGGGCCCACTTATCTGGGAGCCTTTCCGGATCGGAGGTCGACCTGTAACGGCGTAATCTTCCAGGTGGCGCAAGGTGAATTGAGGGAATTCGCCGATAGAGAGGAGGGGTACAAGCTGATCCGCATTCCTCCTGGTGACATCACCATGCTGGATGGCAGATCGGCTCCACCACCCGGAAGTTTCTGGTACTTCGGGAGCGCGTCGCGTAGATACGTCAGTCAGGATTTCCCCATTGTTCAGTCGTATGTAGATGTATGTGTGAGTGGATGCCTGGAGGTTGAGGATGAATTTCCGGCATCTCGCACAGCAAAGTTTGCCCAGAACTTTTTCACCGCTACGACCGACTGGAAGACTCCCTGGATCAATGACCGCATTTATCCGTGGCGGCCCTTTGTTCATGTCCCGCAGGCCAACAAGATCGACACTCTGATCCGGGATCAGCTTGGCGAAAAAATGTTCCGCTCCATTTCCCTTCCCGGTGCCAGAGTTTAAGCGCTGTCCCGTGAGCGATGTAGAAATATGCCCTGTCGACCTCATGGAGTTCCGGCCAGGTGGAGGGCCAGGTGACGAGGTTCAAAATCGGTTCGCGACCCGGGCGTCTTCGCCGACGCGAACTACATGCGGGTGCAGGTGTGGACGGTCGTGCTGCCGCTCTCCTCGATGTGCCGGATGCGCAGCACGCCGTCCTTGCTGTTGCAGGTCACGTCGAGCTTCTGTCCGTCCATGGCGTCGGGGGCGCCCGGCGGTTGCCATGGCATGGTCAGGGAGACGGAGTCGCCCACCGTCGCGGGCACGTTGGTGACCGCGGCATCGTGCAGGCTCTCCGGTCTGTCCGGCGACTCGGGTGCCTGCAACGCCAGTTGGCTGCCCTGGAGGGACCAGGTGCCGTGCAACGGCTCTTCGTCGGGGAAGGTGATGGACCAGGTGCCGTCGTCGATCCTGGCGGTGCCGGTGATCTTGTCGTCGCCGGGGTCCTTCCATTCGACCTTCCACGTGCCGCGCACGAAGGCGGCGAACGCCTTTCCGGTGGGACCGGACGTCGCCGACCCGCCACCGGCCGCACCGTTGCTGCCGCCCGCCTTCCCGCCGTCCACCATCGACGAGGTAAGAGCGGCCCTCCAGGAGCTGCGACCGAAGGGAGCTGAACTGAAGTGACCGACCGGACGTCATCCCCCATGCTGAATCGTCTTCGCGCGGTTGAATGGATGGGGGACTGGGACTACGCGTTCGGGCATGTCATGTCACGCCGCATTCTGTTGCGTGAATATATGCGGCGGGCGGCAGTGTGGGCCCGGTTCTACTCGGCCGAGAGCGAGTGGCCTTTCTTTGATGTCACCCAGTATGCGCACCCCGAACTTCAACTTCCCCCGGAATTCGCTGCAGAGCTTGAAGAATCCCTGAGCCATGTGCCCAGCGGACCCGTCAGGCGCACTTGCGCGGGTGCGGTGCGCATGGCGGAACTCCGGGCACAGAACCCGGCCGCGGTTCCCGACCTCCCCGATCTCTACGAGCCACTGGTCCTCTTCTACGAGCGGGGAGGCGAGTTCTTCCGTGACAACGCCGGATTCCTCGATCTGACAGGCGTGCTGTTCCGGCCCGGAACCCTCCAAGGCCACCTCCGCACCCCGCCCCTCAGCACGCTCCGCGACACCGTCCTCGATGCCGTCGACGCCGAGGGGCACATTTCGTACTACACGGCAGCCGATGGCCAGGGGCCGCTTCTGAGGCGTCGCGAGCTGCGGGACGAGCAGCGCGACGAGCTGTTCAGCGGGGACCTCCGATGGAAGCCGATGCATCCGATCCCCAGCTCTGAAGAGGGGGCGAAGAACGCAGGCTTGGTCAAGCTCGACGAGATCGCTGCGGCCAACCTCATATGGGCGGCCGTGGTCGGCGCTGCCCGATGAGCGGACCACCAGGGCGCATCGGCCCCGACGCCGACTCCTGCAAACGGTGGCTGAGCGGCGGTATCGCGACTGTGGCGGGGATCTTCGGCCTGATGGCGAACCTGCATCGTCGTCCTGTGTCATGTCGACGCTGCCCTCTGCCCATGGGGCCGCTTTTGCCGCTGCCACGGCCATGGTCATAGCGCACGGAGTGCGCCGGACACGTTCACCCCGTACCGGGTCACCGACTCCCCGGCCCTGCTCTCCCCTGCGTACAGCCGCAGCGGTGGCGGCAGCGGCCCCGTTCTCGTGGTCACCGCGGTGACCACCACACCGCGAGCGCTCAGCGACCCCCGCGCGCACGCGGGGGCAACGCCCAAGTCCTCTCCTCCTGTGCCTGCTCCGCCTGCGCAGCCCACCGACCGGCGCGTTCGGGCCCGCCAGGCCCTCGGCGCCGACGCACGACGGGCGCGATGACGAAGGCCCTGCAGCCCATCACGGCGAGGCTCAAGGACGGGCAGAAGTGCTGGCCCGAGAAGGTCAGAGAATGACGTCACAGCGTCGGGAAGCGGACTTCCTGATCCGGATCGGCTTCGCGGCCGACGCCGCCGGGACGGCTTCGAAATGGCCCTGCAGGCAGGGCTCTGATGAACGCCGGTGTTGAGGCCTACTTGGCTCAACTGAAAGCGAATCGATGAGAGTTGGTATCTGCGCGACAATGATCTGACGCAGCGTCAAAAAGCTGGCGTGGATGCTAAGATCGACCTATCCGCATTACGTGCGACGGAGCAGGCCGCCACATGACACTCCCCATCGACCGGGAAGCCCTGGAAATGGTGTTCACCCCGGAAGAGCTGTGCACGCTGCCGGAGGAAATGCTGGCAGGCATCGAAGATGAAGCCAGCGTGCACTTCCTGCGCGACATCGGCCTGCCCTCCCGCCCCACCCCCTGGTTCGACCTCATCGATGAGTCGGACAGCGAACTCGGGAAGGTCGGCGCCTGCTATGCCGACATGAGGGACCGCTGGGATAACTTGCCCGATAACGCGGGAGATTGGGTACTCATCGGTATGGTTCCCTACGACGATATCGCCCTGGATGTCGCCACCGGGGCTGTCCAGTGCCTCCCCCAGGACGGTGAGGTCTACCCGCTCAACAAGGACCTCCGCTCCTTCGCGCATTTCCTCTACCTGCTCGAGCGGGAGCGCCCGAACTATGACGAGGAACTGGAACAAGAACTCGACCCCGAGGGGGCAGTGCGGCGCCTGACCGCGCAGATGCAGCAAATCGACCCCGAAGCCCTGAACGTTCCTCATTCCCGCTGGCACGACATCCTGGACTGGGTTGCCTACCCTGACGCACGGTAATTCCCGTACCCTGCCTGCACCTGCGGCTGTTGCCATAGCGTCAAACAGACTCCAGAGAGCTGTCCATGGCCGCGCTTGAGGGCATGGGCGGTGCGGCGGCAGCCGCTCACGCCGCTTACGCCGCCCGAGGCACTCACGTCATGCCGCTGCCTGCGTCATCGTGCTGCCCGCGTCATCGTGCTGCCCGCGTCCCCCTGACGCCTACGGGTCCTGCGCCGTGTGTGTCGCTGGTGTCAGGGATCCGCCAGGGCGTCAAAGGGGCTGGTGCCGCGGCGATATGCTGCCTGCGATGTGCTCTTCTTGTATGACTGCAGCGATGTATGTGCGGTGGCGGCGGGGGGTGTCTGCCCGTCGGCACCGGTGCGCTGCCTGTTGTCTTCGTGGCTCGGAGGACTTGTGACCGAAGGTTTGGATCCCCGTAACACCGGTGTCGTTGCGCCTCCCGGATGTCCCGCGCACGGTCTGGGGCAGGAGGGTATACGCCGTCTGTACGGGGAGGGTGAGTCCGATCCGCGGGCGTTGCACGAGCGGTTGCGCCGGGAGCACGGGCCGGTGGCTCCGGTGCTGTTGCACGGGGATCTGCCGGCGTGGCTGGTGTTGGGCTATGACGAGAACAAGTACGTGACGACCCGCCCGCTGCAGTTCACCCGTGACTCGGGCCAGTGGACGATGTTCCGGCGTGGTCTGGTGCCGGCCGACTCCCCGCTGCGGCCGACGCTCCAGCCGCAGCCGGTGTGTGTCTTCGCCGACGGGGAGGAACACGCGCGGCTGCGTGGTGCGGTCACCGACAGCCTGGAGAAGTTCGCGCTGCGCGGCATCCGCCGCTACACCGTCCGCTACACGCAGCAGTTGATCGACGAGTTCGCCGCCGACGGCCGGGCCGATCTGATCAGTCAGTTCGCCGAGCGTCTGCCGATGATGGTGATGACGCGGCTGCTGGGGATGGCGGAGGCCAACGGACCACAGCTGGTCAGTGCGGCCCTGGACCTGATGCGTCTGAGCGAAACGGCGATGCAGTCCAATGACTTCATCGTCCAGACGCTGCAGGACGTGGTCAGGCGCCGTCGGGACAGGCCGGGCCAGGATCTGCCGTCGATGCTGCTGTCCCACTCCTCCGGCCTGACCGATGACGAGGTCCTGCAGCACCTGCGGCTGATTCTGGTGGCGGCGAACGAGACCACGGTCAACCTGATGGCCAACACGTTGCGCATGGTGCTGACCGACCGGCGGTTTCGGGCGAGCCTGTCGGGCGGGCACATGACGCTGCCCGATGCCTTGGACCAGGTGCTGTGGGACGCCCCGCCCATGTCGGTGGTCCCGGGGCGGGTGGCGAAGGAAAGGTGTGTGCTGGGCAACTTCGAGATCCAGCCGGGAGACCTTCTACTGCTGGGTCTGGCGGCCGGCAATACCGACCCGGCCCAGCGCCCCGACCTTGCCAAGCCGCTGCACGGCAACCGGGCGCACCTCGCCTTCAGCAGCGGGCCGCACGAGTGCCCGGGCAAGGACATCGGCCGGTCCATCGCCGAGGGAGCCATCGATACGCTCCTGGCGCGTCTCGCCGACCTGCAGCTCGCCGTCGACGAGAGTGAACTGTCCACGCGCAACTCCTGGCTGACGCAACGCCAGGAAAGGCTGCCGGTGGTCTTCGCGCCGCAGCCGGGCGAGGACACCAGGACCCGTCTGCCCCTTCCGCCGGTGGCCGAGCCCCCGGTTCCGGTGCCCGCGCCGACGACCCCCGCACGGGCCGGCGGTGCGCGCCGCCCGTGGTGGAAGGACCTGCTGGGCAGGGCCAACTGACACCTCTTGTTCACCTTTGGCCTCATGTAGTCGCGTCCTTCACGTGAGACACAGTGGTTGAGATTCCGGTTGGTCAGTACGATGCCGCTCGGTTGATCACTGCGACGCCCTGTCAATCTGACTGTCTTGGCATGGACAGTCCACATGGCGTCGAGATGGAGGTAGCAGCCGTGGGGCCCGATTTCATACCCGCCCTGTGGGCTCCGGTCCCACCGGCAATCCACCCTCGCTACGCGGACATCAACGCCGCGACCGCCCGCTGGGCGCACGCCTACAAGGTGGGTTCCCCGCAGCTGCGCGGCCGTCTGGTCACCCAGGACATCGGCCTGTTCGCGGCGCGTATCCTGCCCGACGGCGACGAGGACGTCATCACGCTGCTGTCGGACTTCGTCCTGTGGCTGTTCGGCGTCGACGACGGCCACTGTGAAGAAGGCGCACTCGGACGGAATCCCGGGGAACTCAACGCCGCCCTGCACGGGTTGCTGCGCATAGCCCAGCAACCCGGCACGCCGATGCTTGTCGACGATTCTCTGGCCTGGGCCCTGCGTGACCTGAGCCGGCGCATCGAGGGCCACGCCACCCCCGCCCAGACGGCCCGCTGGGTCGATGCGCTGCGCGAATACTTCTGGTCGGTGGTCTGGGAGGCCCACCACCGCTCGGCCGGCACGGTCCCGAGCCTGAACGACTACACCCTGATGCGCCTGTACGACGGAGCAACCACGGTGGTGCTCCCGCTGCTGGAGATGGGCCACGGCTACGCGCTGGACGCCGACGAACGCGACCACCCCGCCGTACGCGCCGCCGGCGAGATGGCCTCCTTCGTCATCACCTGGGACAACGACCTGCTCAGCCACCACAAGGAGCACCGCTCCGGCGACTACTACCTCAACGTGATCCGTGTCCTGGAGCACGAGAGGGGCTGCACCACCGGCCAGGCCCTCGCCACCGCGGTCGCCCAACGCGACCGTGTGCTGCGCCTGTTCCTGCGCCTGCGCACACACCTGGAGGCCCAGGCCGGCCCGGAGCTGCGCCAGTACCTCGAGAGCCTGGGCCGCTTCATCCGCGCCAGCCAGGACTGGGGCATCTCCTCCCTGCGCTACACCACCCCCGACGATCCGGCGCCGCTGCCGAGCACCTTCAGCAGCCGGCCCACCGACGACAGCGACGATGCGCTGGACATCCCGGTCATCGCCGAGTGGTGGTCCCTGCTGCCCGCGGCCACGCACGAGAGCGTCTCTGCCTGCACTGCCCCCTGACCGGCGCTCACCATCATCAACAGAAAGGGTTCTTCGGTGACACGACGTGACGCACTGGGCGTACCCCGCGCCCCAGGCGGCCTGCCTCTGCTGGGCCACACCCCCAAACTGGCCCGCGGCCCACTGCCGTTCCTGCGCTCGCTGCGCGAAGTCGACGACCTGGTCCGGGTCGATCTGGGCACGATGCCGATGTACGTCGCCACCACCGCGGACCTGATCCGCGAGATCACCACCACCCAGGCCCGCTCCTTCGAGAAGGGCCGCCTGTACGACCGGGTCCGTCCCCTGGTCGGCGACGGCCTGGCCACGGCGAGCGGCGACACCCACCGCCGCCACCGGCGGCTGATACAACCGGTCTTCCACCACGAGCGCATCGCCGGCTATGCCGAGATCATGAGCGAACGGGCCCGCGCTCTGGCCGACTCCTTCAGCCACGACCAGCACATCGAACTCCACGAAGTGATGGGGCACTTCGCCATCGAGACCCTCGCGGCGACGATGTTCTCCGCCGACATAGGCCGCTCCGCGGTGGAGTCGGTCCGCCGCGATCTGCCCGTCATCCTGCGCACCATGCTCGTACGTGCCGCATCCCCCAAAGTCCTGGACTGGCTGCCGATCGGCCCCAACCGGGCCTTCGACCGCGCGGCCGGCACCATGCGGCAGGTCATCGACGAGGTCATCGCCACCGCCCGCCGGACCGAGGGCAGCGAACGCACCGATCTGCTGTCCCTCCTTCTGCAGGCGCGCACCGACGAAGGCGAGGGCCTGAGCGACGAGGAGGTCCGCGACGAACTCGTCACGATGCTGTTCGCCGGCACGGAGACCACCGCATCCACACTCACCTGGGCGCTGCACGAGCTTGCGCACGCACCGCAGGCGGAGAAGGAAGTCCTCGCCGAGATCGACGATGTCGTCGGGCAGGGCCCTGTGACCATCGAGCATGTCGGCCGACTCCCCGCCATCCGGCGCGTGCTGGACGAGACGATCCGCCTGCACGGCGTGACCCTGCTGATGCGCCGTACGCTCGAGCCGGTTCACCTCGGCGGCCACCGCCTGCCCGCAGGCACCGAGGTCGCCTTCAGCCTCTACGCCCTGCACCGCGATCCGAACCTCTACCCGGAGCCGGACCGGTTCGACCCCGACCGGTGGAAGCCCGAGCGCCAGGACGACCGGCCGCGCCACGCCTATGTGCCCTTCGGCAGCGGCAACCGCAAATGCATCGGCGACGCCTTCTCATGGACCGAAGCCACCATCACCCTCGCAACCCTCCTGTCCCGGTGGCAACTGCGGCCGACCGGCGAGCACACCACCCGCGAGGCCGCCTCTGCCATGGCGCACCCCGACCGTGTCCCCATGCGGATCGTCGCCCGCACCCACTGACGCAACGAGGCCGCGCCGGTGACACAAACCCGTCACCGGCGCGGCCCACGCCCCGGCGCCGGCCCGGTACGGCGCCTGGGCGTGGGCAGTGATCTGCCTGACGGCACTGCCGTGTACGGAGCCGGCCGCACCGAGTTCGCCTCCTGGCTGCATTTCGCGGCCACGCTCCTTGGACGCACCGCATACACAGAGCGTGTCGCCGCTGCGGAGCCGGGCATGCCGTGGCGGGTGGTGTAGGCCTGGTGGCGCCCCAGGGGCGCTGATTCGATCTCGAATCCGGCGAAGAGCGTCCGGCCCCGCCCGAGGACGCGCACTGACCCACCCAGCCCCAGAAGGCGTTCGACGCCCCCCCCGCGGAGCAGGACGACGAAACCGATGGCGTCCCTGGGCCGGCTGACGGTGTCCAGGCCGCTGCACAGCCGGCGCCGCTTGTGTCGTCCGGGAGCCGTTCTGTGTGTTGACGGGGTACGACGGTGCGCTGCTCCCGTTTCACGTATTGCCGCAGCGCCGTGATTCCGCGCGTGAAGGCGTCCAAGGACCTGCCGGCGCCAGTGGCCGCACTACCCAGTGGCTTCTGCCAGCCCGTCCTCACCACGCGGGTCCCCTGAGTCAGGGACGTGGCTCCGGCGCCAGACCCGCCGAATGCTGCATGAGCGACGCGGTGAACGCGTGCCGCGGCGCGGTGCGCACCTGTTGCGCCGGTCCGAGCTCGACGAGTTCACCGGCGTCCAGTACAGCGATCCGGGCGGCCGCCGCCGCGGTGTCGAGGTCGTGGGTGATCAGGACCAGGGACAGCTCCTGCCGCTCGCGCAGCAGCGCGGCGAGGGTGTCGAGCAGGCCGCGCCGGGTGACCGTGTCGAGTCCGGAAGTGATCTCGTCGCAGATCAGCACGCGCGGCCGGGCGAGCAGGGCGCGGGCGAGCGCGGCGCGCTGCAGCTCGCCGCCGGACAGCTGACCGGGTCTGCGCCGTACCAGTTCCTCCGTAAGACCGAGGGCTGCCAGCTCACGCAGAGCCTCGGCCAGGGCATCGTCGGGAGACGCTCCTCGTAGCCGTATCGCCGTGCGTGCCACCTGGTCCAGGACCGGCCGGTATGCGTCGAACGCGGCCCTCGCGTCCTGGAAGACGTACTGGACCGCGGCCAGTTGCCCAGGGGTGCGGGCGCGCAGGCTGTGCGGGAGCGGAGTGCCGTCCAGCAGGACATCCCCGTCATGATCCCGGTGGAGTCCGGCCAGACAGCGGGCGAGAGTGGTTTTGCCGCTGCCGGAGCGGCCGACGACGGCCAGGCACTCGCCGGAGAGGAGGGTGAGTTCGGGGAGGTGCACCACTTCGGTCGTACGGCGGGAGCCATTGCGGTGCCGTGCGGTGAGGCCCCTTATCTGGAGCACCGCGCGCCCTCCCGCAGCGGGCGGACCGTCGGCCACCGTGCGTTCCGCCGCCAGGAGTTCGGCGGTCCATGGATGCTGCGGTGCGAGCCACAGCCGCTCGGCCGGACCGGCCTCCACCACTTGGCCGCCCCGCAGGACAACAACCTCGTCGGCGAGGGAGCGGACGACATCCAGGTCATGGCTCAGCAGCACCACGGCGATGCCTTGCCGGGCGACCGCCGCCAACCGGCCGACGATGCGCCGCTTCGTCACCGCGTCCTGCCCCGTGGTCGGCTCGTCCGCCACCACCACCCTGGCGCCGAGCAGCAACGCCTGCGCCAGAACGACGCGCTGCTGCTGACCACCCGACAGCTGATGTGGATGGCGACGCAACAACCCCTCGCCGTCGGGGAGTTGGGCCATGGTGAGGGCCTGCAGGACGCGCTTGTGGGCGGCGGCCCGGCGCTCGGACCTGGGCAGGCTCCGCACCTGGCCGCGGGCGATGTCGTGCAGCAGCGCGCCCACCCGGCGGGCGGGGTTGAGGGCGGCCCCGGGGTGCTGGGGTACGTAACCGACCAGGCCGTCGGGCACCCGTACGTCGCCGGTCACCCGCGAGCCCGCCGGGTACTCGCCGAGCAGAGCGAGACCCGTGGTCGTCTTGCCGCTGCCGGAGGCACCGACAAGCGCGGTGACCTGCCCCGGCCGGACCCGGAGGCTCACCCCGTCGACAATCGGCCGGCCGTCGATCTCGACTCGCAGGTTGGTGATCTCAGCGACCGTGTCCACACCCGATTCCCCTCTTCCGGTACGGCTTTTCCAGTGCGGCGTCGAAGAGCAGGTTGCTCCCCATGGTCAGGGCGATGATCAGCAGCGCCGGCACCACCACCGCCCAGGGCTGGAGGAACAGCCCCGTACGGTTGCGGTCCACCATCACCGCCCAGTCGGCGGCATCCGGCGCGACACCGACGCCGAGAAAGGCCGCCGTCGACACCAGATGGAGCACACCCGTCAGCCGCATGCCGGCGTCGGCGGCGAGGGTGCGCGCAGCCGATCTGCCGACATATCCGATGGCCATGCGCCACCATGACTCGCCCTGCATGCGAAGCGCCTCGACCGCCGGACGGGAGGCCGCCTCGGCCGCGGTGGCGCGCACCATCCGCGCGGCGTCCGGGACGTTGACCAGGGCCACCAGCAGCGCGAGGCCCACCGCACCCGGTGAGACAACGCAGGCCACCAGCAGGATCAGCAGCAGCGACGGCACGGCGAGCAGCACATCCAGGGGCCGCATCAGCAGCTCGTCCAGCCATACCCGGTGCGTGAGCGCCCCCGTCAGTCCGACGGGCAGCGCCACCAGATAGGCCAGGCCGGTCGAGACCAGTGCGACAGCGACCACGGACCGTCCGCCCAGCAGTACTTGCCGCCAGGTGTCCCGGCCGACGAAGTCCGTGCCGAGCCAGTGTCCGCCGCCGAGGGCGAAGGAGGGGGCTCGCGGTCCGGGCCCGCCCGCGAACAGTGGCCCCAGCAGAGCGAGGGCAACGGGGACGGCAAGGATCAGCAGGGCGAGCATGAAGCGTCCCGGCCGGGCGCCCGCGCGCGTCATCATGCGGCCACCCCCGCCCGCGGAGCGAAGCGGTGGGCCACCAGGTCGGCGAGAAGATTCAGGACGACGGCGGTCAGGCCGAAGACCACAGCCAGGCCCTGCACCACCGGAACATCGCGTTCCGCGATGGCATTCATGAGCACCGTTCCCAGTCCGGGGATCACATACAGCGCCTCCACGACGACGACCCCGCACAGCAGCCAGTCGATCGTGCGGGCGAGCTGCTGGGCGGCAGGCGCAAGGGCGTTGGGCAACGCATGCGCGTACCGGATACGGGCGCCCGGGATGCCGTAGCGGCGGGCCTGGGCGGCGTACGGCGAGGCCAGCGCGTCGATCATGCCGGCGCGCACCAGGCGGGCCAGCGAGCACACCGGCCGCGACAGCAGGACGAGCACCGGCAGGACGAGCGCCGCCGGGTGGGCGAGCAGGTCGGTGCCGTACCCGACAGCGGTCGGTGGCAGCCAGGCCAGACGCAGGGCGAACACGCTGACCAGCAGCACGCCGAGGGCGAACTCCGGGACCGCGTACACGCCGAGCGTCAGGGCACTGACCAGCCGGTCCACGAGACGGCCCGCGTGCCGGGCGGCCAGCACACCGAGGCCGACCCCGGCCGGTACCAGCAGCGCCACCGTCAGCACGGCGAGCAACACCGTCGGCCCGAAGCCCTCCGCGAGGTACGAGCTGACGGGCCGCCCCGAGGTCAAGGACGCGCCGAGGTCACCGTGCAGCAGACCGGCCGCCCAGTGCGCGAGACGGACGTACGCGGGGCGGTCCAGATGCATCGCCGCGCGGATGGCCGCGATCCGGTCCGGGTCGGGCTGGTCGCCGGCGAGAGCCACCGCGGCGTCGCCCGGCAGCGCCTCGGTGAGGACGAAGACGAGCAGCACCACGGCCGCCGTCTGCGCGGCACCGAGCAGCAGCCGCCGGGCGACCCAGGAACGCGGCCCGCTCACGCCAGCCAGACCTTGTCGAAGCGCGCCCAGTCGAGGGAGTTGGCCGGAGCCCTCCGCTCGACGCCCCGGACACTGCGGGCGGTACCGACGATCCAGTCGGCGAATCCCCAGACCAGGAAGCCGCCCTCCACGTACAGGCGGCGCTGCATGCGCGCATAGACGGCGGCGCGGTCCTTCTTGTCCTTGGTGGACTGGGCCTGCTGATACAGGGCGTCGAAATCCCTGTGCCGCCAGTGGGTGGCGTTGGTGGTGGAACCGGTCAGCAGGCGCTGGGAGACATGGGATTCGATGGGCATGGCGCCGGAGCGGTAGCAGCACAGCGTCCCGGAGTCGAGGATGTCCGTCCAGTAGCTGTCCTTGCTGCCGGTCTTGATCTCTATCGTCACGCCGGCCCTGGCCGCCTGGTCACGGAAGATCGTCGCGGCCTCGGTGAAGCCGGCGGCGACGGGGGAGGTGTCGAGGGCGACCTTCAGCCGCTCGGCGCCGGCCTGCTTGAGCAGATGACGGGCCCGGCCGAGGTCCTGTTCGCGCTGCGGCAGACTGCCGGCGTAGTACTCGTAGCCCTTCCCGAACAGATCGTTGCCGATCTCGCCGGCGCCGGACAGTGCGCCGTCGACCAGCTCCTTGCGATCGGCGATCAGGAAGAACGCCTCCCGGACCCGCTTGTCGTCGAACGGCGGGCGGTCGGTCTTCATCGCGAAGGCCTGCATGGCGCTGTTCCGCAGCCGGACGATCCGGATCCGGCCCCGGCCCTCATGCGCGCGGGCGGTGGCGGGGTTCAGCTCGTGGGCGTACTCGACCTGCCCGCCCAACAGGGCATTGACGCGCGCCGATTCCTCGTTGGCCACGACGAACTCCAGCTCGTCGAGATACGGCGCACCGTCCCAGTAGTCATCATTGCGCCGGAAGACCGCGGACTTGCCGGGGGAGAAGGACACACAGCGGAACGGCCCGCTGCCGACCGGCTTGTGGTCGAAGTCCTGCGCGCCGTCGGGGACGATGTACGCACCGAACGCGGCGAGCACATTGGGGAATTCGGCGGTCGGGCGGGTGAGGACGAACTCGACGGTCCGCTCGTCCAGAGCCCGGCTGGCCTTCAGGTCGATGGGCTCCAGCGACGCCTTGGCCCGGAACGCCTTCCTGGGGTCGGCGATGCGGCGGTAGCTGTAGAGGACGTCCCGGGCGGTCACCGGGCTCCCGTCGTGGAACGCCGCCTTGCGCAGGGAGACCTTCCACCGGTCCAGGGCCGCGTTCGGCTCCCACGCCGAGGCGAGCCGCGGCCGGGCGGAGAGGTCGGGGCCGTAATCGGCGAGCTTGTCGAAGAGCGCCTTGGCACGGGCCGCATCGGCGAAGAGGTTGGCCAGATGCGGGTCGAGGGTCTCGCTCGCGCCACCGCCGGCGAAGGCGGCACGGAGCCGTCCGCCGCGCCGCGGCTTACCGTCCCCCTCGGCGTCGGCGCCGGCACGCGAACCGGCGCAGCCGGCTAGGGCGAGCGCGCCGAGCCCGGCGGCCCCGCCGGCCGCAACAAGGAAGCCACGGCGATGAAGGCCGGGGAGGCGGGGGCCGGGGAGGCTGGGGTCGGGGAGGTGGCGATTCGGGAGGTGGGCCTCGGGAAAGCGGGGGGTGGGAAGGCGGGGGGTGGGAAGGCGGGGGTCGTTGTCGGGGACGTGGGCCATGAAGGTGTCCTTCGGGGAGTCGCAGGGGAGAATGCTGGCGGCCCTTACGGAGGGTGATTGCTCGACGCAGAGGGTGACAGTGAGGGAACTAATCACTCTCCGTAGTCGTTGCCGTGAAAGAGGAGGAGGGCAGGCGGCAGGGCGGCGGGCGGGCACGGAAGCGGGCAGGAAGGGGGCGGGAAGGGGGCGGGCAGGAAGTGGGGCGGGCGCAGGCGGGGAGGAGGGCGTGCAGGGGAGGCCGGGCGCGGGGAGGCCGGGCAGGGGGGCGGGAGTGAACGCCCTTGGCTCGCAAGGGCTTTGACCGCAGCAGCTTTGGCGCGCAAGGTCCTCGAAGTGTGAGCGTGACGTGAGCAGACGCGATCAGGTGCTCTCCGCGAGGCGGGCGACGAGATGGAGCCGGTCGCCATCGACCGTGGCAGCGGGCGGATCTCCCGCACGCCAGGGCGGCTCGGTGCGCGGCCCCGGCCCGTCGTACAGGGCGAGCATGTCGAAACCGTGCGCGGCAAGGACATGGCGCAGCTCCTGGGGAAAGAGAAGCCGCCAGGCCGAGTGCTGCTCAATGGGTGGTGACCCGTCGGCGGCGGTCCACACCCGGGTACGGCGCAGCAGTTGCGCGGCTCGGTCCACGCGCAGGGTGGTGGTGGACCGATAGCTGACGCCCTGCCAGGCGAAGTCGTTGACGGACGCGCCGTCGAGCGTTTCGGTACGGCCGAGGAAGAAGGCTCCGTTACGCATCTCCGCGATGAGCAGGCCGCCGGGGCTCAGAGCCCGCTGGCAGGAGACCAAAAAGCCGTCGAGCTCGTCGTTGGTGTGGCAGTACAGCAGGGCGCTGTCCAGGCAGACCACGGCGTTGAAGGGCCGTTGCCTCAGGTCCAGGTCGAAACGGCGCAGGCCGGCCCGGATGTACTCCGGGCCGGGGTGGTGGGCGCGGGCGTGGTCCAGCATCGCCGCGGACAGATCGGCGCCGACGACCGTACGGCCGGCCTCGTGCAGATGGGCGGCATCGCGGCCGGTGCCGCATCCGATGTCCAGGACCCGAGGGCCGGCCCCGTACCGCCGCAGGCAGTCCTCGGCCCAACGCCCGGCCAGCTGTTGGGAGTCGGGGAAGCGGGCCTCGTACAGGGCCGGGTTGTCGGTGAGCAGATTGGCGTCTCTCGGGAGCAGGTTGGTGTCGCTCGCGAGCAGATTGGTGTCTCTCATCCGTGTCTCCGCACGCATCTGTGCCTCCGCACGCATCGATGCATCTGCACGCATCGATGCGTGCGGATGTATGGGGGTCTGCGTATGCATCCGTGCCTCCGCACGCATCCGTGTCTCCTCATGAATCGGTGGCCTCCCTGCCTCTGCACGCATCGCCCTCTCCTCATGTCTCTCCTCGCCGTCTCCACACGCGGGTCCCGTGCGGGCCAAGCCGGCACCCGTGCGGGGCACGCCGGCACCGGTACGGGGCACGCCGGCACCGGTACGGGTCACGCCGCCACCCGTGCGGGTCACGCCGCCACCGGTACGGGTCACGCCGCCACCGGTACGGGTCACGCCGCCACCCGTGCGGGCCACGCCGGCACCGGAACGGGTCACGCCGCCACCCGTGCAGGCCACGCCGCCACCGGATACGGGCCAGTCGACACCGGTAGGACTCACGCCGGCACCCGTACCGGCGCCACCTGCTCGGGCAGGGAGCGGAGGCTGTGCAGCCAGGCGATCGCTGTGGCGGAGACGAGTCCGAAGGTCAGGCAGCACGCCCAGGGCAGCCACTGCGTCCCCGTGCGTTCGCCGGTGTCCATGGCCCAGCCGACGACCGCGTTGCCCGCGGCCGCGGCGACGCCCGAGACGACGTAGAACAGCCCGAAGTAGGTGCCGGTCAGTTCGGGGCGGCCGAAGCGGGGGATCAGCTCCATCACGAACGGCTGGGCGATCATGATGCCCAGGTAGAGGAGCAGCGCACCGGCCAGGACGGGCAGCGCGCCGAGTGCCGCCGCTGCGGGGCCGCCGTGTGCCGTCCCGGATCCCGCCACCGCCATCGGTGGTACGAAGCCCAGGCCCATCAGCGCAATGCCCGCGCCGATCCATCGCGCCCGGCTGGCCCGTTCCTTCAACGCCCGGGTGAGGCGCAGTTGCAGCGAGAGGTTGGTGAGGGTGCCGACGAGGAAGACGATGCCCGCCGCGCCGTCCCAGCCGGTGGCCCGGCGGGCGCCGTCCGGGAGGAGCAGATAAAGCTGGTTCTCCAGGGTGAACATGCCGACCATGGCCAGGGCGAATGCCAGGAAGCCGCGGTTGCTGACGACTTCCCGCCAGTCCGCGACGACGCTGTTCCCGGACGGCGCGACCTCGTGTGCGGGAAGCACGACGGCCTGGGCAATGGTGAGCACCGCGAAGACTCCGGCCGCCGTGAGCGCGGAGGCCCGGAAGTCGACCAGCAGCAGGGCGCTGCCGAGCAGCGGCCCCACCAGGGCCCCCGTGGTCGCGAACACATTGAACAGGGCGAACGCCTCGGCCTTGCGTTCCCCCGACTCCAGGGCGAGGTACGTCCGCACCGCCGGGTTGAACAGTGCCCCGGCCAGGCCGCTGAGCACCGACGCGGCCAGCAGTACGGCCAGTCCGTCGCCGAGCGCGAAGAGCCCGAAGCCGACGGTGCGCAGCGCGCAGCCGGCGATGATGACCCGGCGCGCTCCCAGCCGGTCCGCTGCCGATCCGCCGATGAGGAAGAGGCCCTGCTGGCTGAGGTTGCGTACGCCGAGCACGATGCCGACCGCCGCCGCCGACATCCCGAGGTCGTCGCCCAGGTGGACGGCGAGGTATGGAACGAGCAGGTAGAAGCCGGTGTTGACGCCGAGCTGGTTGACCAGGAGGAGCCGTATCGCGGTGGGGAAGCCGCGTATCTCGTGCCAGGTCTTCATGACGGCTGCCCTTCGCCGACGCGCGGACGTATCCCGAGGCCGGGGGCGCGGCTCGCCCGGACACTGCCGTCGGTGCCGCCGATGCCGGTCCAGGGATCGTGGGCGAGCAGCAGATGCCCGTCGAGGTCGGTCCACCGGGCCCGGTCGGCGAGATGGACGGCGGGGGCGATCCCGAGCGTGCTGGCGGTCAGACAGCCGAGCATCAGCTCGGTCCCGGACCCGTCGATCAGTTCGGCGATCCGCAGTGCCGCGCTGACGCCGCCGCATTTGGGGAGCTTGACGTTGATGCCCTGTACCCGGCCCGCGAGCCGGCGGGCATCCTCGTGGTCGACCGCGTCCTCGTCGGCGATGACCGGCAGCGGCGAGCGTTCGGCGAGCCGCGCGAGCGCCTCGGGGTCGCCCGGCGCCAGCGGCTGTTCGACGGCCTCGATTCCCAGCTCCGCGAGGCGGGGCAGCAGGCTCTCCGCCACACCGACGGTCCAGGCGCCATTGGGGTCCACAAGCAGCCGCGCATCGGGCGCCGCGGCACGTACGGCCCGTATACGCAGCAGATCGTCCTCGGGGTCCGGGGCACCGGCCTTGATCTTCAGGACCGAGAAGCCGTCCCGGACCAGGCGTCCGGCCTGCTCCTCGGCCTGCTGCCGAGAGGTGATGCCGATGGTGCGGGCGGTCGCCGCGGAGGGCGTGTCCGGTGTGCCGAGGAGCTGGTGGACGGGGGTGTCCGCGCGCTTGCCGGCCAGGTCGAGCAGCGCCGACTCGACCGCCGCGGTCACGGCGGGCGGAGTGCCGTCCGCCGGCAGCGCGCCGCTGCGCAGGGCCGCCAGTGCGGTCTCCGGATCACCGAACCGGCCCAGTTCCAGGGCGACTTCGTTCAGCAGGCGGGTGATGGTGGCGGCGTCGAGACGGTAGTACGTACTTGCCACGACTTCTCCGTGGCCGCGCTGTCCCTGGTGCTCGATGGACAGCCAGACGGCGTCGCGGGCCGTCATCGTCGAGCGGGAGATGCGCAGTGGCTCGGCGAGTTCGAGCCGTACGGTGCGCTGACTGACCTTCACAGGTCCTCTTCCTGGTCGTTCTGCTGGTCGATTGCCACATCTGCTCTGCCGGCCGTTCGCGGCAACGGCCCCCGCAAGGGATCCGCCACCACCCGGCACCGGGCCCAGCCGGCGGCCTCCACGGCGCTGGGGTGCGGGATCTCGATGGGGCGGGTGGCGGCGGTGGCCGGATCGAGACCGTGAGCGGCGAGGAAGCCGTCGTCGTAGACGCTGCCGAGGTAGCGGTACGCCCCGTCCGGAAAGACCGCGGCGACGACGGCTCCCGGATGGATCCGGGCGGCCCAGGCCGCCACCAGGGCGACCGCCCCGGTGCTCCAGCCGCCGCCGACGAAATTGCCGCGCGCCAGCCGACGGCAGGCGCCGATGGCCTCGGCGGGGCCGACCCAGTGGACCTCGTCGAATGCCTCGTAGGCGACATTACGCGGATGGATGCTGCTGCCCAGGCCGCGCATCAGCCGGGGCCTGGCGGGCTGGCCGAAGATGGTCGAGCCGGTGGCATCGACGCCGATCAGCCGCAGCCCGGGCCAGTGCCGCCGCAGCGGGCCGCTGACCCCGGCGCTGTGACCGCCCGTGCCGACGCTGCACACCAGCACATCGAGGTGGTCCAGCGAAGCGGCCAGTTCGGCGGCGAGGGAGGCGTAACCGGCCACGTTGTCGGGGTTGTTGTACTGGTCCGGCCAGTACGCACCGGGCAGTTGCGCCAGCAGTTCCCGCAGCCTCGCCAGCCGCGCAGCCTGCCAGCCGCCCTCGGCCGCCGGGCGGTCGACGACTTCCAGCCGGGCGCCGTACGCGCGCAGCAGCTGCCGCATCGAGGGCTCCAGCTCCGCGTCGCCGACCAGCACGATCGGATGCCCGAGGGCCTGGCCGGCGAAGGCCAGCCCGACGCCGAGCGTGCCGGACGTGGACTCCACCACCGGCGCCCCCGGCCGCAGTTCGCCGCGCTCCTTGGCGCCGAGCAGCATGGAGACGGCCGCCCGCGCCTTCATCCCCCCGACGCCGAGCCCCTCGAGCTTGCCCCAGAATCCGGGCTGCGGGCAGGGCAGGTCGGCGGTGATACGGGCGAGCGGAGTTCGACCGAGCAGGGCGAGAAGTTCCCGGTTCCCGGCGGGGCGGAGAACGGCCGTGGTCACAGGGCGGCCCCGCGTCGCTCGTCACAGCCGTAGCGGTGAATGATCCCCGGACCGCCGTCCAGCCAGAAGAACGGGTACGGCTCGGCGCACACCGCGCTCACCCCGGCACCGAGGAAGCGCGGCAGCACCGCGCTGCCGGTCTGGGCGAACATCACCAGCGGCTTGCCGTACCGCAGCGCCTGCTCGCGCAGCGGCTCGAAGCTGCCGTTGCCGAGCGTCATTCCCGACGCGAGGACGGCGTCGCAGCGCTCCAGCTCGGCCAGTGCGTCGGTCCGCACCGGCTCGCCCCACTCCGTCGTACCGCCCTTGAGATCGCAGGGTATGTACGGCACACGCCGCGCGCGCAGCGCCTCCAGCAGCGAGTTCACCACTCCCACGACGAGCACGGTGTGCCCCGGTGGGACGGTGAGCAGCCCGGCGACGGCTCGGGCCCTGGCCCGGGACTTCTCCAGCGAACTCCCGGCGGGCAGCGGCCAGGGCCGTGCACCGGCCGCGGGCCCATGGGGCAGGACATGCATCAGATAGGTGTCCAACGCGGCCACGCGCACCGGCAGCAGCGGGTGCTCCAGCAGCCGGGCGACATCCGCGCCGACGCAGTCGGCGACGGCACCGTCGGGGAGGGCGCCGGGCTCGACCGCGCACGAGCCCACGGCTTCGGCCAGGCGCAGGCTCAGCACCTCGTTCCGGTAGCCGCTGCTGCGCCCGTCGTGCCGTACGGCCTGGCACGTGGTGAACGCCACGGCGATCCGCTGGGTCCGCGGATCGGGGCCGAAGCCGCCGCGCAGCACGCGGTCGACGAGTTCACCGTACGAGGCCGCGACGGTATCCGCGCTGGTGAGGGCGGTGCTGGTGAGGGCGGTCATCGGCCGACCACCTTCGGGCACAGGGCCGGGAGCAGTGCCTCGGTCCGGTCGCGGGCCCCGAGTCCCTCGGCGTCGCCGGCCATGACGTGGCCCAGGTACTCGTTGTTGCTGCCCGCCGCCCTGACCGTCGTGCCGGGCTCGGACAGCTGGACCTCCAGCACGCCCGCGGCCGTGCGCACCTCGTCGGCACCGTCGATGGACTCCAGCACTCCTGCGGTGTCCGGCACCAGGAACCCGATGGCGGCGCTGCGCAGCCCTGTTGGGCGCCGGCGCAGGTCCGGTTCGCGGCCGAGCGCCACATCGACGCAAGCGGCGGCAAGGTCGATCCCCGTCACATGGCGGATCAGTTCCGTGATGCGATTGCCGGCGGGGCGCGCATTGACCTCGACCACACGCGGTCCGTCGGCCGTCAGTTTGATCTCGGTGTGCGCCACGACCGCGTCCAGACCGAGCGCCGTCAGCGCCCGAAGGGCCGTCTCGCCGGCCGCCTCGGCCTCCCCGTCGGCGAGTGCCGCCGGAAACATGTGGCCGGTCTCGACAAAGGCCGGCGCGCCGCCGACGCTCTTGTCGGTCACCCCGACCACGTGTGCCGCACCGGCGAACGACACGGTCTCGACGCTGACTTCGGGTCCCCGCAGCAGCTCCTCGAGCAGGACGGCGGGCGCGCGCCGCTGGCCTCGCGCATTGACGGGGAAGTCCGCGAGCGCCCGATAGGCGCCGGCCAGCTCCGCCTCGTCGTCCACGCGCCGCACGAACATCCCGGCACACAGGTCCACGGGCTTGAGTACGAGGGGATAGCCGATCTCCCGCGCCGCGCAGGCGGCCCCGGCCCAGTCGGCGCAGACCGCGAAACGCGGCCCCGGCACTCCGGCATCGGCCAGCACACGGCGGGTCGTGTCCTTACGGCAGGCATTCCCGACCGCCGTGGCGGCGGGGCCCGGCAGCCCCAGACGGCCGGCGATCCGCGCGGCCGTCGGCAGGTAGTAGTCGCAGGACGTGACCACCCCGTCGAAGCGCAACGCGGCGTGGGCGCGCTCGACGAGAGGCAGCAGCGCCTCGATGTCGTTGGTCTCGGCCGTCAGCACATGGCGGGCCGAGAGCAGCGGGTGCGCGGCGCCCTCGGGGGCGGAGCGCAGGTAGTGGTGCAGATCACGGGTGACGAAGGTGAACTCGTGCCCGCCCTCGCGGATCGCCCGAGGCAGCAACCTGCTCATCGATCCGACCCAGCTCTCGACCATCAGCAGATGGGCCACGGCTTCCCCTTCTCAGTACGCGGGTTGGAGGCATGACGCGTCGGCGGCAGCCGTCCGGGACGGCCGGCTCGCCTTGACGAACCCCACGTTATCGATAATCGTTTTCATTGTCATCTAGCCATCCGTCGCCACTCTGCTCCGCCCACCCCTTTCACCGCGCCCGGCCTCTTCCCATCTCCTCTCGCCTCCTCTCGTCTCCTCTCGTCTCTCCTCGTCTCCTCTTCTCCCGTCCGCCGATTCCCGGAATGCGAGCCCCGTGACTCCCGCCCTGCGCTGCCGAAGCCTCCTCTGCGCCCTCCTGGCAACCGCCGCCATGACTCCGGCCACCCCCGTCCACGCCACCACCCCGCCCCCCTCGCTCCGCTTCGGCGCCTGCCCGGACTCCGTACCGGCCCCGCCCGCCCCCGACCGCGTCGAATGCGGCCGGCTGAGCGTCCCGCTCGACTGGGCACACCCGCACGGCAGGCACATCCGCATCGCCGTCTCCCGCATACGCGCCTCGGGACCGCCGGAAGAGCGGCGCGGCATCCTGCTCGTGAACCCGGGCGGGCCCGGCGGCCCAGGGGTCCCCTACGCCGTCACCAAACGCGCCAGGCTGCCCGAGAGCGTGCGCCGCTCGTACGACGTCATCGGATTCGACCCCCGCGGCACCGGACAGAGCGCGCTCGCCGACTGCGGCCCCATGGGCGGTCTCTTCGCCGGCCCCGGCCCGGATCCGGTGCCGGCCGGCCCCAGGGCGGAAAGGGCGTACCTCACCTCCCTGAAACGCCTGGCGAAGGACTGCGCCACCGGTATCGGCGACGCCCTGCCCCAGCTGTCGACGACCTGGACCGCCCGCGACATGGACGCCCTGCGCGCGGCGCTCGGCGAACAGCGGATCGGCTTCCTGGGCGTCTCGTACGGCAGCTACCTCGGCGCCGCCTACGCCGCCCAATTCCCCCGGCACGTCGGGCGGATGGTGCTCGACAGCGTCGTCGGCCCCTGGGACTGGTACGACTTCGACCTGCGGCAGAGCCGGGCACTGCTGCGCCAGCGCGAGGTGTTCTTCGCCTGGACCGCGCGGCACGCAGCACGCTTCGGCCTCGGCACCGGCGCGGGCCGGGTACGCGCCGCCTACCAAAGCGCACGCGACAGCCTCGCCACCCACCCCGTGAACGGCTTCGGCCCGGCCGAGTTCGACCGCGCCGTCTACCGCGCCCTCGGCCGCACCGAACGCTGGGCGGCCCTCGCCTCAGGCATCCACGCCTACCTGCGCGACGGCAGCACCGAACTCCTCCGCCCCGACACCCCCTTCGACGGCGCCGCATCACGCACGTACGAGTCCGCGAACCGCGCGGTGAAGTGCGCGGACGGTCCCGGCCCCACACCGCGACGCGTCACGGCCGACCTGCGGCGCATGCGGCGACTGGACCCCCGGCCGATCCTCACCGGCATGGAAGCCGCGGCCTGCGCCTACTGGCACCACACCCCCGCCCACCGCACCCGGCTCGGCGGCCCGGACGCTCCCCCCATCCTGCTGATCGCCTCCGAACACGACCCCGTCACCCCCCTCGCAGGAGCCCGGCAGCTCCAGCGCCACCTTCCCGGCTCACGCCTGGTCACGCTCCACAACGACTACTCCCACGGCGTGTTCGCCAGCCGGGGCAACGCCTGCGTGGACGGCGCGGCCGCCTCATATCTCGTCGACGGGACGGTCCCCGCAGCAGACGTGGAGTGCGCCGGGCCCGGCCTGCCGACGCCATGAACCCGACCTGCAGCGCCAGTTACTGTGGGGTCTGAGCTCCGTAACGCCACTGCGCTGGGATGGTCACCTCATGGATCGCACAAAGGGGCCCGGCGCTGAGGTGCTGCTCTTTACGCCTGCGGAGTACGTGGCGGTACAGGCTGCGGTCGCTGCCGGAGCCGGTGGCCGGGCCGGCGGACAACCCTGCACACTCAACTCCCTTTTCGAGCGGTGGAGCGCTGTGGTGCTGGAGTTGGAGGAGGGCTATGCATGGTCGGCGCCCGAGTTCGACAACGACATCTGGTGCCGGAGCGCACTGGGCACGGTCTGGCCCCAGCTGCCTCCACGGGTGCGATCCGTCCGGCAGCCAGAGCTCGACGGACTCGACGACCGGTTCCGCGCGGCCACGGTTCCCTGGCCCGGCCGGCGCGGGGAGGACGGAGCGTGGTGGAAGTGGCGCATCCCCCGGCTACTCGAAGCTGAGACAGGGGACCGATGCGCCCAAGGTTGGCCCCTGGGCTGGGACATGATGCCGTTCCCCAAACCGGGCGCCGTCACTGTCGTCGTCTGAGCGTCGTCGATGCGCGAGGGCCACGAGCCGCGAGGTCCACCGTGCCGGGGCCGGACCCATGCGCCCCTCGCGTACACACAGCCGACGACAAGCCGACAAGAATCTGACGAGAATCCGAGACGAGGTTGTCACACGAAAACCGGAATGCGCGGCCAACTGCCGCTGTTCTGAGCTGACATGACTGTGGGAGTAGCACTCAACGCAACCGACGCCGACAACCAGATCGACGCCACCGTACGGCTCGCTGCGGAGGCCGCGGCCGCTGGGCTGCGGTCCGCCTGGTTCGGGCAGACCTTCGGCGCCGACTCGCCTCAGCTGGCGGCGATCGTCGGGCGGGAAGTACCCGACCTGCACGTCGGTACGTCCGCCATCCCCGTCTTCGGACGTCACCCGCTGCTCGTCTCCAGCCAGGCGCAGACCGCGCAGGCGGCCACACACGGCCGCTACCACCTCGGACTCGCACTCGGCACCAAGCTGCTGACCGAGGCGGGCTTCGGCATCCCTTACGAGCGCCCCATTGCCCGCCTGCGGGAATTCCTGATCGCGCTGCGTCAGCTGACCGAGACCGGCGCCGCCGACTTCCGCGGTGAGCTGCTCACCGCAACCACCCCCGTCCCCGCGCGCGTGCCGGGCGCCGAGGGCGGCGTGCCGCTGCTCGTCGCCGCGATGGGCCCACAGGCACTGCGGGCCAGTGGCGAGCTGGCGGACGGGATCCTGCCGTATCTCGCCGGGCCCCGAGCCCTCGCCGAGCACATCGTCCCGGCCGTCACCGCAGCGGCCGAGGCCGCAGGCCGTCCCGCGCCCCGGATCGTGGCGCTCGTACACGGTGTGGTCACCGACGATGTCGACTCCGTACGCGAGACGGTCACCGAACAGCTCGCGTTCTACGAGCAGATCCCCTCCTACGCCCGGGCCATCGAACTCTCCGGCGGCAAAAGGGCCGCCGATGTGGCTGTGATCGGCGACGAGCGGACGGTCGCCGCCGAGGTGCAGCGCTACCGGGACGCGGGGGCGACGGAGGTGGTCTTCTCGGGAACGGAAACCGCCGGCGACGCTGCCCGGCGCCGTACCTGGACACTCCTGGGGGAGCTGGCAGGCTGAGCGCAGAGGTCGGGGCGATCGAAGCCGGAGACAGTTGTGTGGAGTTGTCCTGGCTCGCTGAGGGGCCGCGTCCGGGATCAGCCGGCCGTCTGCCGCAGCACCATGCAGACGAAGCCCCAGGTGTCTCGGTAGATTCGCAGCCACTCCGAGCGGCGGATGGAGGCTGTCTCCAGCACCTGCGGGCTGTCCGGGGCGGCGGGGTGGTCCAGGGCCCATGAGGCCAGCGACCCCCAGCAGGTCCACTCGTAGTCGTCCAGCTCGCGGCGCGTGCTGACGTGCCCGTGGACAGGAGTCCACCCGTCGGCGGCGACGCGGTCCACCGTGGTGGCCAGGTCGGTGAAGTCCCCCAGCATCTCCACCGCCTCCTGTGAAGGCCGGCGCTCCCAGATGCCCTCACCGATGAGCACGCGTCCGCCGGGAGCCAGGTGCTTGCGTGCGGCCGCGAGGGTGGGGAGCAGGCCACCGAAAGCGTGCGTGGCCCCGACGCTGAGCACCAGGTCGAACGAGTGCGGAGAGGAGAAACTTTCGGCTTCTTGGCAGTGGAGGCCGAGGCGCTCTTGGACGCCGAGGCCGAGCGCGGCCCGGCGGGCCTGCGCCAGGGCGTCCTCGGACACGTCAACCCCCTCGGCGTGAAGCTGCGGGTACGCAGTCAGGGCACGCAGAAGCCATTCCCCGGTGCCGCAACCGAGGTCGAGCACACGCTCGTTGCCGCCTGTGAGGCCGCGTTCCAGCAGTTGGCGCACCGAGTCGTCGTCGAGCGGGGACTTTATCGGGTGGCCGGCATGGGCGATCCTGGAGATCTGGTCACGATTCACCGGCGCAGCCTGGCAGCGTCAGAGACCGCACACACCTTATTTTCTCGGGCCTCTGAGCAGAAGCGTGCACCCATGACGTGGCGGGGGGACCCCCGGACGCCAGGCCCGTGGGCCGGGGCAGACTCCCCGGCCCATGGACCTTCCCCGTTCGCCTTACACGGACCCGTTCGCGGCAGCGCGCACGATCCGTACGACCTCCTCGGCGCTTACCCCGGGACGGTCGAGGGCATCCACGTCCTCCGCGCCCGCCTCCCGCAGATGGGCACGGGCCGCTTCGACGTCGCCCTGGCGGGCCGCCACCTGGGCGTAGAGCCGGTGCGCCGTCCGATGACGGGAGCTCCGCTCGAGGATGACGTCGAGCTGCTCACGGCACTCCTCGTCCGCTTCCTGCGCGCAGAGCACCTCGGCCAGCTCGAGCCGGGGATCGAAGAGCGAGGTGAGCATGAACCCCGAGTAGCGGGACCGGACATAGCCGTGGATGTCGACGGCCGTACGCAGCCAGGTCACCGCGTCGTCGGGCCGCCCGAGCGCGCGGAAGGTACGTCCGAGCCAGTACGCGCCCTCCGGGACGTCCTTCTCGTACGCCAGCCGCAGCAAGGGCTCCGCCTCGGCGGCGTCACCGCGCAGGAACAGCGCGCGGCCGGCCTTGAAGGCGGGCATGCCGTGTCCCTCCTCGGCGGCCTGCCGCCACAGCCGGACCGCCTCCTGCTTGTCGCCGTAGTCGTCCGACCGCTCGGCGCACCACCAGGCCGCCGGCCCGCTGCCGAGCCGGGCGGCCCGGCGCAGCCAGCGCTCGGCGCCGGTCTTGTCATCCATGTCCAGATACAGCTGGCCCAGCTCATCGGTGGCCTCCGGGGCGAGCTCGGGGTTCTCGGCGGCCGGGCGGTAGTGGTCCAGCAGGCGCTCGGGCCGGGTCCCCATGCCCTTCAGCATCCGGCCGAGAGCCAGCCCGGCCCCGGCGTGGCCGGCCGCGAAGGCGCGCTTGTACCACGCGATGGCCTCCGGGAGGTCCCGCTTGTGGGCCAGGAGGTCGGCCAGTTCGGTGGCGGCTTCGGCGTCGCCGGCCTCGGCGCGGGGACGCAGGGCGAGCAGGCGGGACTCGTCCTCCGGAGCGAGCACATTGTCCGGCTCCTCCCGCAGCTCATCGAGGTGTTCGAGCTGCTCCTCGTAGCCCTCGTGCTCCGACCGTTCGATCCATGTGTACGCCTCGTCCAGGCGGCGCCGGCGCTTGTAGAGCAGACCGAGGTTCCACTGGGCCATCTCGTCGCCGCCCTCGGCTGCCTTGAGGTACCACTGCTCCGCCAGCGCTATCTCGCCGCGGCCCTCGCGAAGGACGGCGAAGACACGGGCTCCGCGCAGGCTTCCCCGTTCATGGGCGCGCAGGAGGAGGGCGTCCGCCTCCTCGAAGCGGTTCTGTTCCCGTTCGATCACGAGCGCGTGATCGACGAGGGCGTGGTCGCAGCCGAGTTCCGCCGCCCGTTCGTAGATCTTCTCCGCGTCGGCGACCAGCCAGGGGTAGGCGCGGAAGACGTTCTTCTCGTACAGCAGGTCCTCGATGGCATCGAACGCCTCCTCGGCGTCCTCGGCCTCCGTCAGCTCGTCCGCGTACTCGACGAGCTTGCCCTCGGCCGTGTCCATCGCGTCGAGGGCGTGGTGGGCGATGTGGTCGCCTGCATCGGCCGCCTCCCAGAGCTGCTCACGTGCCGCTTCCTCCTGACCGTTTCGGGCCAGCAGCACCGCACCGTTGGTCTTGCAGGCGAGGCTGCCGAGCGCCGCGCCGCGGCGGTACCACTCGGCGGCGCCCTCCAGATCTCCGCCCTCCTCCAGGAAGTTCGCGAGCCCGAAGGCGCAGCCGCCGTCGGTGTCCGCGGCGGAGCGGTACCAGCGCTCGGCCGTCTCCCATTCGCCGCGGTCCTTGGCTGTCACGGCCCGCTTCCGGGCGGCCGTGGCGAGGCCCGCTTCGGCGCCGCGCTCCAGCCACGGCACGGCCTCGTCGACCCGGCCGGTGGCGATGAGCAACTCGCCGTAGGCCGCGGCGGCTTCCGGACTGCCGGACTCGGCCGCGGTGGACAGCAGCGGCTTTGCGGCGTCGTAGTCGTCGGCATCGAGCAGCCGCCGCCCGTCGGCGAGGAGTTCTTCGGTGCTCTGAGCCGGGAGGTCGGTGCTCAACTGCTTTCCTTTTCTGCGGAGACGGGGCTGCGCCGACTGGGGCAAGCGGGGCTGCGCCCGCCGGGGCAGGTGGCTCCCGAAGACTACTGACCTTGAATGCGTGGTGTCGTGGGGGGGCCGAGGGATGGTGATCCTGGTGCGGATCAAGACCCTGACCGGGCACCGGCTCCACAAGAGCTACCCCCCCGATCCGGAGGAGCTGGTCGCTGATCGCCGCTGTCCGGCGGGACCGGCTCTTGCCCCCCGCCTGACCATTCACAGGGCCGCCCCCGTTCAAGCTCACCATGCATTCGAACGCGGGTTCCTGGCACCAGATGATCATTGATACGGTCCCGCCACGGCTGACGCAGAGGGATCACCGAGCGGCCCCGGCCGGTTCCCTGGAGTGGGACTGCACCCACGTCCCGTTCGCGTGGAGCCGTAGGAAGCCGGGCGGCCCGGCGAATGCAGTCTTCGCGGACCGCGAGGCCGGATCGGCCGGCCTGCTGCAAGTACTTGATGCCGGCGGCGGCTTGCTGACCGCTTCCTCAGCCGGAACCGCCTGTCGGTGTGGACCTCGAGCAGCGGGAAGGTCGGACAGCCGGCCCGCCAATTGGCTGTCAGCAACTGGCTGTCAGCAACTGACGCAGCCCCGTCCGGGCGGCGGTGGGGCGTCGCCGCTGCCCCGCCCCGAGGCACATACACTTCCCGCGGATGGTGGCCAACGAGTGCGGAAAATCTGGGGGATGAGCAATGCGTGCAGGGGTCTATCTCGCGCACCCGCGACCGGGCAGCTTCAACCATGCGGTGTTCGATGCCGTGGTGGATGAACTGCGCGGTCGTGGCTGCCAGGTGCTCGCGCACGACCTCTGCGCCGAGGGCTTCCCGCCGGTACTGGCCGCCGACGAGACGGAGACGGTGCAGTCATCCGCGTCGGCTGCCGACGCGCACGTGGCATTGCACCGGGAGGAGGTGGCCACGCTCGATGCCATGGTGTTCGTGCATCCGAATTGGTGGGGTATGCCACCTGCCGTTCTTACGGGCTGGATGCAGCGCGTGCTGGTACCCGGCGTCGCCTACAAACTCGGTACTGCAGAAGGTGAGCCTGCGGGGCTGCTGAAAGCCGGCCGGGCGCTCGTTCTGAACACCTCCGATACTCCCGCCGGCCGGGAAGAGAGCGAGTTCGGGGATCCGCTGCACAGGATCTGGTCGGCATGCGTGCTGCCGTACGTAGGGGTCACCGACGTTCGCCGGGTCGTCTTCCGTACCGTCACCGATTCCATCCAGGAAGCACGCGCCTCCTGGCTGCATCAGGCGCGTGAGCAGGCCGCCGCGCTGCTGGTCTGACACCGACGGGTAGGACACCGACGGGTAGGACACCAGGGACATCCGCGGCGGTCGTGGTCTGCGCCTTGAGTTGGGGCTTGTGAGGTGCCCGGTGCCCGGTGTCCGCCCCGCAGCGGGTCGGAGCCCGCTCCACGCAGGGGACAGGTTCCGACGAGCGTGGCATCGACCTCGGGGCCGTCCAGGAGGAGGACGCGCCGGGCCGTGCGGAAGGAAGCCGTAGCCGTTCCTAGCCGTTCGTGGCCGTGGGTATCCTTCCGCGCCCCTTCACCGTGCCAGCCGTTGGCACAGCGTCACAATGTCCGCGCGAACCCGCCCCGCCGCCGCGCGGCATACGGGCAACATGGCCCGCCCCGTAACGGGAGCGGCGCTCCGCTGCCCCGCCTGCCGTCGCGGCGCCACCCGCACCTTCTTGTGCGGCCGCGTCACCCGGCGGTGCGGCGGCGCGGATCGGCGTGGGTGCACCGTCTCCCGCGGAGCACCCACCGGCAGCGGAAAGCTCACCGTCCGCCGCGGCGGCACGGCCGGCGCCGTTCGGCGTGCCCCGCGGCCGCGCTGACGATCCTCGGCCTTCGACGCCTTCGACGCCTTCGCTGCCTTCGCTGCCTTCGGTGATGTCGGCGTCTTCGCATCCCTGCGCGGAGTGGTGACCAGCCGCTCTCGCACTGGGCGGTGAGAGATGCCCGGACCCTGAGGAGCCTCAGCGATGGTGTGCGGCGGTGAGGGCGACGGCGCCGTCCGTCCGCCGCCTGGATGGGGCCCCACCATCGTGCAGCCGCACAGCCCTACGAGCGCCAGCGCCACCAGGGCGCGTACCCGAGCCGCCCCGAGAACCGGCGACCGCGCCACGGCCACGGCACCCTGCCCCCGGCCGGACATTCCCACTGCCGCAGACCGGCGCCAAGTGATCACGACCTGACCAACGGCCCGCGCCCGTGGGCGTCACGCCGTATGTGAGGCGAGTCCGTGCGACTCCCTACGCGTAACGGATGACGTCCGCGTGGTCCGGCGCAACTTCCTCTCGGCCGTTGACCGTTGCCTCTACCGGCCTATCGCGCCATCGATCCGCTCTCGGAGCAGGTCGGCGTGTCCGTTGTGCTGGGCGTACTCCTCGATCATGTGGATGAGGACCCAGCGCAGTGACACCGTTCCGCGCCACGCATCGTGGCCCATGACGTCGAGGTCGGGCGCTTCCGCGACGAAGCGATCAGTGAACGCTGTCTCTGCGCGCCAGGCTTCCCACGCCGCGGCGACAACGGCAGGATCGGGCACCGCCCCGTCGAAGTCCTCGTCAGGGTTCGCGTCCGAGGAGAAACGAGGCCTCGCCTCCTGCTTGGCCAAGACATGCCGGAACCAATGACGCTCCACATCGGCGAGGTGTCGCACCAGTCCGAGCAGCGAGAGAGTGGAGGGCTCCACGGACCGGCGGGACAGCTCCGCCTCCGCGCCCGTGCATTTCATTTCCAGCGTCCGGCGCTGGGCCTGGAGGAAGTCAAGGAGCATATGTCGCTCATCGCCGCTCATCGCCGCTCGTCGGACCGGCGAACCGACGGTCGTGCTCGGTACCAACGAACAGTTCGGCTCTTCTGGTGGGCTTGGTCATACCTGCCATCATCAACTCCGGCCAAGGGAAAGCCGAACCCACCGGCGGACGAACCGACTGCCGCCACGCCCGACTGCCGCCACACACCTGAGCCCGCACCTGCCCCCGGTGGGAACCTTCAGGGCCCTTGCCGGGCCCCGGAACCGGCATGCCGCGTGCAAGAGCAATCTCAGTGGCGCAGAGGCTCAGTTCAACCGGCGGCTCAGCGAACCGGAGGGGGAGGTTCTTCCTCTTCGCCCATCTTTCGGTACTTCTTGTAGGCGGGTCGCTGCATCAGTATCCGCTGTACGACGTGCACCGCGTCCGCCACGTCGGGGGTGTCCGACGGATGTGTCTGGGGCAGTGCGAAGAACGCGGCTCCGGCGCGGGCCACCAGGAGCCAGCAGTCGGCCTCCTCCTCGGTGAAGCCCAGGCGTAACACCCTGCGCCTGTCACGCAGTTCGGCCGCCGTCCACCGCCCCGGGCCCCCTCCGCTGCCTCTTGCGCCGGCGTCGGTCCTCTCCTCCACGTGGCCCTTCGTGCGCGCCCCGTCCGCCGGTGTCGCTGCCGCCGGTGCCGCTCCCGCTCCCGTGGCCGCCGCCCCCGCCAGGCCGGCCGCCGAGCGTACCGCCACCCGTCGCGATATCTTTGTCATGCTCACCACCATCCCACGGTCGCACCGCCATCGCACGACCCCGGCACCACGACAGCTCCACCACCCACGCGGTCACCCGCGGTCTGCCGCTGGTCGGAGCGCCGGGGCCGTCGTCGGGTGTACGTGACGGAAGCCTGGAGCCGGTCCCGGAAGGGGCGTGACACGTGCGCCGTGGGCAACGGACGGCATGGCTGCCGCAGCGGTGGTCACTGGGGGAGCGGCAGGTCATACCGGCACCAGCGACACCCCTGCGCGCGTGGCAACCGCGCGCAATGCGTAGCCTCATGAGGGTTGCGGGGGCGAGGGATGGTGGGATGGAAGAGCCGGTCGTCGAATCCGTCAGGTACACCGCTGTGTGCACGGGCTGCGGTGCGCAGCTGGAGTGCTGGGGCACCCAGGGCTTGGTCGCGGGCTCGTTGCGGTGGGACGTGGAGTCCACGTGTGTGGCCTGTGGGCAGACGACGGCCGTGTGCGGCGCCGGCATCCCCCACCGGCTGAGGGACCGGCTGCTTGCCGAGCATGGGCCGGCAACGTTGCAGCTGACGGACCCGTCGGTGAAGCGTGTCGTCCTCATGCGCGTGCTGCGCGCCGAACTCGGCATCGGTCTGACAGACGTCAAGGCGGTCCTGCACCGGGTGCTGGCCGGTGCCTGTTCAGGAACGCTGCCCGAGGTGGAACATCTCGCCCGCACGCTGCGTAGGGCCGGGGTTGGTGCGGTAGCCGCCCGCCCCTGAGGCCGACCGACCGCATGGCGTCGGCCGATCCGGCGGAATGTCAGGCGGCGGGCCTCATCGCTCTCGTCGGGACTCCGGACGGACGGCCGACGGGTCGGGGATGCGGCCCCCGGCCGTGGCTGTGCGCGTCAGCCGCTCGTCCCCTCGGTCAGCCCCGCCGGGTCCTGCCGAGGCGACGTACGTCCCCTCGAAGCCGTGGTCACCGTGCACGCCGACGGACTGGGCCGCCAGTTTGTCGTCGGACACCTTGGTGACGTACACCATGTCCAGCTCGGTTCCCAACGCATGGGCACAAGCGACCAGTTCGCCTCGATCGGGGCCTCGCCTGTTGCGCGTTCCGTTGAGTGTTTTGTTGCGCGTTCTGTTCCGCAGGCGGTCATCAGCACGGACGACATGGGCAGTGCGAGAAGCGGCAGCACCCTTGGTATGCGGGTCATGCGCGCATCATGTCCTACGGGTTCGAAGGAGAAGCCCTGTGCTGCCGGGGCACAGGCTCCGCGGTAACAGGGATGGCGTGCCCACAGCACGCGGACGAGGAGCGGGGAACCTCGTAAGAAATCGGCAGAGGCCACCGCCGACCCCAGTCGAGCGTATTCGTCCGGGCCTCCTGGCGTCGGCAGTTGCCCATACGTCCTCGGGCCGGAAGCCGTGCGTGAGTTCATGGATCCGCTAGGGACGCGAGGTGTGCGCGGTGTGGGGGAGTCTCATCGACGGGCCTCCGTATCGGCATCCGCCAGGGGAGTGGCAGCCCCGCCGCTCTGCGGATCGGTCGTGCGGGGCGCGGGCGGCAGACCGAGCACGCCTCGAACTGCCCTTTCGGCGAGTTCGACGTCGAAGGGGGCGTGCCCGGCAAGTTGGATCACCAGCCCCGAAAGCGCGCCGAGATAGGCGCGCGCCGTCTCCTGGAGCGGCGGGCCCGGTGGGATCGTTCCGCTTGCGCGTCCGGCAGCGATCCGACCGGTACAGTCGGCAACGAGCCGATCGCTGATCTCCTCGAGCGCCCGGCCGACCGGATGGTCCTGCCCGGCGAATTCGATCTTCAGCGTCATCATGACGCGGGCCACGTCCCGGCGGCAGTAGACGGCGTGGCCCCGTGCGATCGCGATCAGCGCATCGACGGGGTCGGCCTCCTCGGCGGCGAGTCGGCCGACCTCGGCATTCCAGGTCTCATCGACCCACTGCACCACCGCCAGCGCCAGCTCTTCCTTGTTGGCGAACTGGTGATACAGGGCCCCACGGGTGTAGCCCGCCTCACTGGCCACGCGCTGCAGGGCCAAGTTGGCGTACCCGTACGTGGACAGTCCGCGCGCCGCGGCCTCCAATAGGGCGCTCCTGCTACGCGCGCGCCGGTCCGCCTGCGTCCGCCGGTCCCTCTCCGCGTTCTCCATCGTGGTGGTCACCTTCCCGCACATACATTCATGCATGTATGTTACTTGCGTGGACGCAGTGCCGCCACTGGGACTGACCGAAGGGAGCCAGGCGTATGAACGTCGGACCGGAAACGCACCGTGGCATCGGCCCGAGCAGCTCGATGGAGAGGACTTCCGTGCCATCCGCCCACCAACAGCACGAAGTCCCCCAGGCGATCCGCTCTTTCAGCACCATGGCCGACCCCGACTACGTCGACCTCTTCACGCTCGAGACGAGTGATGCCGGGGGCTGGTCACCCGAGCAATGGGCACGGGCAATGTTCGAAGACGTCGCGGGCGAGCAGGGGCAACGCGTCTGGCGCGAACTCCTCGGTCTGCGCCTCGAACGGCCAGGATCGCCGGGCTGCGTGGCCGGTTGGAGGATCGCCGATCGCGGCGACAGCTGGGTCAGGGTCGAGGCAAGCTCCTCGTTCCTGACGGCGCATCTCGTCATCCAGATCGGCGACGGTCAGGTGTCGTTCGCCACGTTCATGCAGTACGACGGTCCAGAGGGGGCACGGATCTGGACGCCGGCGTCCCCGCGGCATCGCGGAGCGGCGCCCAGCCTGTTGGAGCAGGCGTATCACTTCCTGCAGTCGAGGCCGTGCTGACGATCCACCCGCGAAGTACGGCGCTTACTGCTGCTTGTGCGGAGGGGGAGGAGGAGTGCGGCGGGGCGCAGGAGCAGTACAGGAGGGGGAATCCGCGTGGGCAGGGCGATCACCGGCTCGCCCGCCGCGCAGCACGGTCGGCGCCTGGCGGCGAGCTGTTGGTCCGCGTACCCGCGCCGACAGCTCGCCGGCAGCCGGTCGTGGATCTCGTCCTGACCGCACAGCCGGCCTGATGCTCGGCGTGGGCGACGACGCTCGCGAGCGCTGATTCCCCCAGGTGCCCGGCCGAACCTCACGCTGTTCCCGGCCCGCCCGCACCACCGCCCCGGTCCACCGTCATCATCTCGACGTGCTCCCTCGGCACCGCAGTGGCATGTGCCGCAGCGCCCCCGGTGTCCCGCTCCATCGCGGTGATGACAGCAGTGCCCGGTAGGGCGTGCCCTCCAGCGCGTTGAGGAGGACGTAGTCACGGCCGGGACCGGTGGCAACCTCGCGGATGCGGGCCCACGCCTGCTCCTCGGTCGGGAGCGCGAGACCGAGCGCGGAGGCTACCGCGTCCCGCTGCTCAAGGAGATCGGGTTCGTCCTCCAAGTGCTCCTCGGCTGCCTCCCGGCTCTCCTCGACCGTGAAGTCAGTGCAGTCCCGCCACCAGGGCACTGTCAGCAGAAGCAGGACCAGTTCGGTCAGGCCGATCGCGACAAGCGCCGCGCCGCCTTCCGAGTCGGCGTACAGGATCGGGCGTTCCTCGCCGCCGTCACCGCAGAAAAAGTACGTACCACCGCTGCCGTCCCCGGCGAGAGCCTGCAGCCGCTCACCGGAGGCAAGCCGAGCCTGTTCCACGCGGTCCGCCCGGTCGAGGTCGAAGTCCCCAGGCCACAGCAGGAAGTCGGCCGCAGGCTCGTGATCGCGAATGGCGCTGAGCAGCGATGACATGTCCGCACCCTGACGCGGCTTGCGACGGGTGAGGCACACAGGGGAAGTGAGCACGTGTCTCGTCGTATCGGCGGCCGCCGAAGACACCATGAGCTGCTCCCCGAGCAGGAGCAACGGCCCTGGAACGTTCCGCCACCGCCCGCGACTTCGGCCGCGGTCGCCCCTTCCGCGGCGGCAACCACCGGCCCCTGGCACCTCCGTACGCCGCGCTCGCGCTCGCGCTCGGGCTCGCGCTCGGGCTCGGGTTCGGGTTCGGGTTCGGTACGCCACCGGAGACCTGTCCTTCCGTCGTACGGAGGAATGGCTGCGCCAGATCTGGCCGCGCTGAACGTTCCACCGGCAGCTCGTACGAGGGGACCGCTGCCGGCCGTCAACTTCGCCGGCTCATGGGGGCTGGCCGGCGCCGACCGGGTCAGGCCGTGATCCGGCCGAGGACCAGCATCAGGATCAGCAGCGCCGTCAGTATCCCCAGGCCGATGCCGCCCGCCCTGGCGCCGCGGCGGGAGAGGAAGATACCGAACACCGTTCCCAGCGTGGTGAGGGGCACCGCAGTGTGCGCGATGACGAGCAGCACCTCACCGAAAGGCAGCGGATCGCGGACACCGTCCTGGCACGTATCGCAGGCGATGGCCAGCAGCGGTCCCATCACCCCCGCCACGGCGCCGACTGCCAGCACTGCTACGGCGAGGACCAGCCGCCCGAACCACTCGGCGGCGCTGCGCGGACGGCTCGAAAGGTCCGGTTCGGAGGCGGCGGAATCGGAGATGAGGTCGGAGGTTTCCATACGGCGGACACTACGAAACGCGTGCGGCGGCCGGAATCCGTTTTCGTACTCAGATCGCCATGGCCCCTGGGGGCCGTCTCATGTGGTGCGCCGACAGCCAGGCCATCGACACAGCCGGCGTCTTGGAGCGGGAAGGGCTCCGGAGCTCCCCCACATGCTCATATGCCCCCGGCGCGACAGCGGGGAGCCCCGTCGTCGCGCCGGAGACAGCAGATGTGCCGTGCGGGGACCCTGACCGGGGCCGTCCTCCAGGCGTTGGCCGGGCTTCCCCGAGAAGCCTGGCCATCGGCCTGTCATCGCGACTGTCGATCGGACGACGCCCGCGCCCGGGCCCCATTCATCAGCCCTTGTCTTCCTTGTCTTCACTACCCCCCTTGTCGTCCTTGTCTTCCTTGTCGTCCTTGGCGGTGAAGGAGTTGTTGCAGCCCATGGACGAGCCCATCTTGGTGCTCTGCGCACCCGAGTCGCCCTCGCCGCCGAGCGCGCTGCCCAGCGCGCCGTTGAGGAGTCCGACCTCGCCGAGAATGTCGACGTTCGTGTCGTGCGACCGACATGAACTTCCCTGCTTGATGTCGAATTCGGTGCCGCTGCTCCCGCCGTCGGCGTGGGCGGTGCCGGCGCCAAGGAGGCCGACGGTACCGAGGGCAGCGACCACAACAGCGGCCTTGCGAAGCTTGCGCATTTCATCTCCGGTGGATTGAACTGATACGACCAGTAATTGGTCGACTTCGTACAGTTACGAGAGGGTAGTGCGAATATCACGTCATCGCGTGGGGCGACGCGCCGGAGCCACGATCGTCGCGAAATGACGCCTGCCCGGGAAATCCCGCATCCTGAGCCGGTCAGGGCATCGACTCGCTTGCAACAGGCGAAGGCGCCGACGCGGCCTCAAGGTGGCGGCCGGCGCCGGCACGGCGACCGGGAGGTGCGGGCAGCGCTCCTGTGCGTGGCCATGTCCGGCTGTACCTGGCAGCAGTTGTCTACCTGGGACGCCACCGACGGGTCGTTGAACGGTCCATGGCCTGCACTCTTATCTGCTCCCGGCGACCTACCGGATGCGGACCCCTATCGGGGATCAGGCCGGCGGCGAGCGAGAGGGATTCCCCCGGGCGTGCTCTCGGCTGAGCCGAGAGTCCTGTGTGCCTCGACGGTGAGGCCGGCATCGTCGAGCCAGGCGGTCACTTGGCCGGGCCGGCGACGATGGGTGTGGACCTTCATCAGGTGGCCGCCGCAGTTCATTCCGATTCCGGCGATCGCAGGCTGCCCAACAGTCCACATGAGATGGCCTCTTGGTAGCCGCAGTGCAGTGCAGTGCAGTGCTGAGCGCGCCGGCGGTGGGGTGTGTCGTCTCAGGTGGCGCCCGCGCCTGGGAATCCCTTGGTCACGGCGGAGGTTGGGGTGGGGCTACGCCTCGAAGCGTGCGGTGTTGTCCCCGGCAGGCCGCCCGTCAACGCACCCACCACACCCGGACACCGCACCTCACCGCGCCGCCCCACCGGCCTGGACGGCTGTGACGACGACGCGCCGGCCACCGCCTTCTCGAGAGCTGCCGCCCGGAGAGCCCGGCGTCGGTGTGGTCGCCGGGCACGGTCTACGTGGAGCACGGCGACCCCAGCCGCGCCGTCGACATCATCCGCAGGTGTACATGGGTGGCGGGCGTCGCCGCCGGTTTGACGGTTTGCCCGCCACACCCGGGCGCGTGTACGCACCACCTGCGGCACGCTCAGTGCTGGTTCTTCTCCAAGGCGTTGATGTAGTTGTTGATGAAGTGGTCGCGGACGCCGTCGGATGCGGGTGCCAGTGCATCGGCGGTGAAGCCCCGGGCGTGGTCGAGGAGGCCGCCGACCACGGGCATGGCGTCGCGCAGCTTGCCCTTGGAGTCGATGTACCGCAGGGCGTCGACATGATGGAAGACCGGCTCCGGCGGGAGTTGGGGTACCACGTCGTTGTTGTTCACGAAGCGGTACATCCGGTCGGCGAAGGCCGTATTGAACTCCTGGGCCAACTGCCGGTCGCAGGTGCGTGGCTGGCCGAAGGTGTAGATCCCGTCGGCCTTCAGGCGCGGCTCCTCGAAGTGCAGGCGGGCACCGGCGAGCATGGCGAGTGCGCCGCCGAGGCTGTGGCCGGTGAACCAGATCGTCTGGCCGTTGTCACGGAACTCGTCGATGGCCGCATGGACCTGTGGCCAAATGGCGTCCAGCGCCTCGCCGAAGCCGTAATGCATGAACCCCTTGCCGCCGGGACCGGGCCACGGCGGGGTGGTGGCATCGGACAGCCAGTCGCGCAACTGCGCCGGCTCCGTCCCGCGGAAGCCGGTGATGATCATGTGCTCCCCGCCGAGGGTGTATGCCTGGGTGTCCTCCAGTGGGAACGGGGGGCGAAAGCGGCTCTCGTGATGGCGCACTCGGCCGAAGCCCCACTCGCGCGCCTTGCTCTCGATGGTCTTCTCGTCCTTGTAGGCGAGGTCGGCTGCATGGGCCATGCACAGTGCGTGGCCGAGGCTGTAGCCGGTGGCGTGCTGGTCGATGGTGAGAGAGGTCAAGGGGGCTCCTCAGGGGGACGGGGAGGCCGGCGCCGAGAGCGCCGATCACCAAGCGTGTTCATCGACTACAGAAGGTAGTCTTCCCCTGGTCCGGTGCCCCTCATTTCTCCGGGCGTGGCGCGGTCACGAGCGGGTCGGCGGGCCCTGTCCTCGTGGAGCTGCCGCCGCCCGGCGTATCACACTCGTCGCCGCAGATGAAGGGCTGAATCACTGGCCTTGGCGGCCTCGGCGAGTCTGGGCCACCCACTCCCGCGCCGGCTCGGCATCGCCGTATTCGTCGTGCCAGTTCCACCATTCGTACGGCGGGGTCTGGGGGTAGTCCTCGGGTGAGTCCTCCCATTCCTCCTGTCGCCCGAGCGCGGTCATGTCGAGGTAGCTCCAGGTGCTCCCCAGTGCCTCGTCGCCCCGGGCGTTGATGAAGTAGGTGCGGAACACGCGGTCGCCCTCGCGGATGAAGGCGTTCGTGCCGTGCCACTCGTCGACACCGAAGTCGGAGTCGAAGGCGTCGGTGATGGTGTACCAGGGCGTCGTCCAGCCCATCCGTGCCTTCACGCGCGCGATGTCGGGCTGCGGTGCGCGCGAGGCGAAGGCGAGAGTGGTGTCGCGGGCGTTCAAGTGGGCGAGGTGGCCGACGTGGTCAGCCACCATGGAGCAGCCGCGGCAGGCATGGTCGGGCCAGCCGAACACGTCGGGCTCGAAGAAGGCCCGGTAGACGATCAGCTGACGACGCCCCTCGAACAGGTCCAGCAGACTCGCCTTGCCCTCGGGTCCGTCGAACTCATACTCCTTCTCCACCGCCAGCCACGGCATGCGCCGACGTTCGGCGGCCAGTGCGTCACGGGCGCGGGTCAACTCCTTCTCCTTCACGAGCAGCTGCTGGCGCGCAGCCTCCCACTCTCGCGGCGAAGTGATCGGGGGTGTCTTCATCGTGACGTCCACCTTCCAGTTCGGTCCGGGCCCATGCGCCGTGCAAGGGGTCGGAGCGGGCCGCCGCTCGGCAGGGCCTCTGCGTCCAGGGTCGGCCGCCATCGAGGAGGGCGCACGCCGATGGCATAAAATCGAACATACGCACCCATGGGTGGGGGTTCCCGCCCTGAGTTGCGGTACGGCGAAGTGCGTGTGCGCGGGTGGCCGGTGGGAGAGCGGCGAAAAGGGCCGACCGTGCGGCTCAGTCGCGGTCGGTTAGGGTGACGGTGGGGGCGTGAGCTGGGCGTTTCGGACGAATCGACGGCCATGGTGCCCCGGGGGACTTGGGGGATGCCATGCAGCCGACAGCACGTTCCGTACGCGCCGTGAACCGGCTCACCGCGCGGTGGGCGAGGAGCCAAACGGGACCGGACGGGAGCGTCTTCTCCGCCACCAGCCTGTGGCCGCCGCTCGCCTTCCTCGCGGACGCCGCCGGCGGACCGGCGCGGACCGAACTGGAGGACGCGGTAGGGCTGCCCGCCGACGAGGCCGCCGAAGCCGCGCGCGGCTTCCTCGAAGCAGTGGGGTCGATCCGCGGCATGCGGGCCGCGCTCGGGCTCTGGACGAGGGCCACTCTGCCGCTGCACGCCAGGTGGACGGCACGGCTGCCTGCCAAGACAACCGGCACTTTCAGCGGCGACGCGGCGGCCGACCGCAGGACCCTCGACGCCTGGGTCCAGGAGTGCACCGGCGGCCTGATCCGCACCATGCCGGTGGTGATGGACGACGAGACCGAACTCGTCCTGGCAGCCGCGCAGACGGTGCGGACCCGCTGGTTGCAGCCGTTCCACGAGACGGAGACGGTCCCCGACAGCGGTCCGTGGCAGGGGCGGTATCTGCTCGGGCTGCGCCGCACCACCTCACTGCCTGGCCGGGTGGCCGTGACGGAGACCCCGGACGGCCCGCTGACCGTGCTCAAGGTGCTCGGCGACACCGGCGTCGACATCCATCTCGTCATGGGAGCACCGGCCATGACGCCCGCTCAGGTCCTGTGTCACGGGATCGGCACGCTCTCCTCAGGCGCCGGTGCCCTGGTCCCCGGCGACCGTCTTCCCCTCGGTGCGGCGGGCCCCGGGCTGCGGGTGTCGACCGAGCGCAGTTGCACCCCCGAGCCCCTGCTCGACGTCCGCACCGTCCCGTTCCGCATCGAGGCCGACCACGATCTGCTGGCACGGCCCGCGCTGTTCGGTCTGTCGACGGCCACGGACAGGAGCCGCGGACACTTCCCGGGCATCGGCCCGAAACCCTTGGCGATCGGCTCGGCCCGCCAGGCGGCCCTCGCCGTGTTCGACGCCGAGGGCTTCGAGTCGGCCTCCGTGACGGCGTTCGGTGCCGTGGGCGCCGGTATGCCACCGCCGCCGCGGCACACGGTCCGCCGCATCGAGGCCGTCTTCGACCGCCCCTTCGGCTTCCTGACCGTCCACCGCACTTCGCGGCTGGTCCTGACGGCGGGGTGGGTGGCCGAACCCGTCCTCCTCGAGCACCACGAGGACGACGCCGAGGACGCCGAGGACGGCCGGGACGGGCGGCACGGCCAGGACGGCGCGCAGGACGCCGCCCGGAACGGGGACATGACATGACACCGCTGCTCGACGGCCTCGCCGTCAACCCGGCCACCCCGGCCGACCTGCTGCTGCGGCTGCTGGCACCGGAGTACGAGAGTGCCTGGCGCGCGCTGGCCTCCCGGCGCGCCTCCTTCCCCGAGGAGGTGACCGCCGCGATCGTGACGCACCCGCACCCCCGGGTCCGCAAAGCCCTGGCCCGCAACCCGTTCGTGGACCCCGAGGCGCGCGGGCTGCTCGTGGACGATCCCGACTGGTTCGTCCGGCTCGGCCTCGCCGCCCGCCCGGACAGGAAGCGGCCCGTCCGCCCGCTCCCCGACTGGGTGATCGACCGGATGCTCACGACGTACGACAACGACTGCCTGCAGGAGTTGGTCTTCTCCCGTCAGATCCCCTACCGCGTCCAGCGCTCATACGGCAGCCATCCCATGGCCTCGATCCGGCGCATGGCCACCTACCGGTGGACCCTCCTGTCCGAGGACGAGCGGGCGGCGCTGCTGAAGGATCCGCACCCGAAGGTACGGGCGAGCGCGGAGAGCATGCTGGAGACCGACGACGCGAAGGCGATGGAGCGCAGGCTGGGGCCGCTGCCGGTGCCGCGCAATCATGGGACCAATGGGATTCTCGTCAACTACCGCCTCTCCCGGGCCGTCGTCGACTGGCTGCTGCGCGACCCCGACCGCGACAACTCCTGGGCCCTCGCCCACAACTACAGCACTCCGCGGGACGTCGTCGCCGGGCTCGTCGAGCATCGCGATCCGGAGGTCAGACGGGAGCTGGCCCGCCGCGGCGACCTCGCCCCCGCGCTTGTGGAGGTCCTCGCGCGCGATGTCGACCCGCGGGTGCGCACGGCGATCTCCTTGCGGCCCGAGCTCAGCGAGGACGAGCGGGCGGCGATCGACTACACGGTGGACACCGACACCGACACCGACAGCGACTTCGGCCCCGTAGAACACCATGCCTTTCCGGCCCCCGACCCGGCCGTGTCCGCCGCGTACGCCCGCTCGCGCCACCCGCTGCTGCGCCGCCGGGCCGCCCAGGACCCCGCGCTGCCTGCCGCACTCGTCGCAGCGCTCGCGCGGGACGACGACCTGGGCGTACGGGTGCTGCTTGCCCACAACCACCCGGCGCCGCCACCGGAGTTGCTGCTGCGCGCCTACCTCGAGCACCAGGGCCCGGCCCGCGACCTGCTCACCGAGCATCCGCGCTTCCCCGTCGCGGGACTGGGTGCGCGCTTCGCGGACGCCGACGCACCAGGCGGGCGGCGCCTGGCCGTCCTCGACCCGGGACTCGCGCCCGACGCCGCCGACCGGCTCACCCGCGACCCGGACGCGGCGGTCCGCTCGGGGGCGGCCCGCCACCCCCAACTGCCGGCCGGGCGGCTGCTCGCCCTCCTCGGCGACGAGGAACTGGGCGAGCACGCCGCCGCCAACCCGGCGTTGCCCCTGACCGTGATGCGCGATGTGATGCGAAGTTCCCTGGCACCCGGCTGATCGACCTGTCCCACTCGAAGCCGCGGCTCTGATGGACCACTTCGATGCCGTCGTGGTCCGCAACAGCGGACCCGTGCTGCACTATCAGAAGGAGTACGACGCCTTCCGCGACCGGGCCACCGCATGCGGCACCCGGGTCTGCAACCCTCTGACCGGCCGCGGCGACATGGCCGGCAGGCAGTACCTGCTGGACCTGACCGAAAGCGGATACCCGGTCATTCCCGCCATCGACCGGCCCGAGGACATGGTGTCTTCTCCTACGTCGACGACGCCTTCCAGTACGCCCTCCACGCCCTCCACGCCCCTGACCCCGCCCGGCGCTGGGTCCTTGAGCTCTGTGCACCCACGGAAGCCGATCTAGTCTTCGCCGGCGCTTCATCGACTGGAACACCCTCGACCACGGCATCCAGCGCGTGGACGCCTGCCGCACCCAGGAGGGCGACCTCCTCCTGGTCGAGCTGGAAGACTTCAACCCCTACCTCTCCCTCGGCCTCGTCACCGCCCGGACCCGCAATGCCTTCGTCGCCGGCATGACGGCCTCTCTCCACCAATACCTGGGCACCCCTACTCCCCTGGGGCGGTGATCGGGACGGCCTGGCCCGTCACACGTACCCGTGCGTCGTCGGGGCGAAGGTCGACATAGAGGTCACTGGGGCGGCCCATGTCCTCGCCCTGCCGGATGTGCACCCGCACGGGTTCGGTGACGAGGCCCAGGGTGCGCAGGTAGCCGCCGAAGGCCGCGGCAGCGGCGCCGGTTGCCGGGTCCTCCACGACGCCGCCGACCGGGAACGGGTCCCGGGCGTGGAAGTCGAAGCGGTCGGGGGCGGCGCGGTTCACCAGGTGGACGGTGGTCCAGCCGTATTGCCGCATGACGTCGTGCAGTGCGTCGAAGTCGTAGTCGAGGGCGGCCAGTTGTGCCCGGCTGCGGACCGCCAGGACGAGGTGGTCGTTGCCCGCGAAGGCGATATGCGGCGGGAGGTCGGCGTCCAGGGCGTCCCGGCTCCAGCGCAGGGCCCGCAGCACCGGCTCGACGTGCATGTCCTCGGCCGGGCGGGAGTGCGCCGGCACGCTGGTGAGGGTGGCGCGGACCGGCCCGCCGTCGGCGGTGGTGCCCACCTTGATCTCGCCCACGGGCGTGTCGAACAGCAGGTCACCGGTTCCGGTACGGGAGGCGAGGGCAACCGCGGTGGCGATGGTGGCGTGTCCGCAGAACGCGACCTCGGCGAGGGGGCTGAAGTACCGCAGCCGGTACCGGCGGGCGGCGGGGTGGGGGCCCGTCCCGCTCGAGCCGGGCCGAGAGTCGGGGAGTGCGGTGACGAACGCGGTCTCCGAGTAGCCGACCTGGGCGGCGACGGCGAGCATCTGGTCGTCGTCGAGGGCTTCGGCGTCGAGCACCACCCCGGCGGGGTTGCCGCCTGCGGGGTCGGTGGTGAAGGCGGAGTAGTGCAGTACCTCCGCCTTGGCGCCGGGGACGGCGAGCGGGCTCGGGGCGGCGGGGGACTTGCGGGGCGACTTCCGGGGGGACGTGTGTGTGCTCATGAATGCACCGTGCCATCCCATGGTGATCGCGTCCAACGATGGTTCTTGGTGCAGCCCATCGACGTTCGCGATAGCGTGCGCCGGTGGACACCAGACTTCTGCGTACGTTCGTGACCCTCGCCAGGACGGGCAGCTTCACCGCCGCGGCCCGCTCGCTCCATCTCGCGCAGTCCACGGTCACCGTCCAGATCCGCACGCTGGAGAAGGAGTTGGGGACACCGCTGTTCGACAGGATGCCGTCCGGGACGGTCCTGACCCGGGCCGGACTGCGGCTGCTGGAGGAGGCCGAGGAGGTGCTCGATGCGATGGCCAGGCTGCGCGCGACGGCCACGGCCGCGCAGGGCGACCCGGCGAGCGGGCTGGTCGAGGGCCAGGTCGCGGTCGGGGCGGGCGATTCGCTGTGTTCCTCCCGGCTGCCGGGGGCGATCGCCGCCTTGCGGCGCGACCATCCGCGCCTGGACGTCCATCTGGACGCCGTCGGCACGGCCGCGGCGGTGGACGGACTGCGTACGGGCCGGCTCGACCTGGCGTTGCTGCTGGAGCCGGAGGTCGCTGAGCACGACCTGCTGGCCTGCCGGATCGCGAGTGAGCCGCTGACGTATGTGGCGGCGCCCGGCCATCCGCTCGCCGGACGCGTGGCCGGCTGGGACGAGTTGGCCCGTGAGAGCTTCTTCGTGCACGAGGAGGGCTGCTCGTACAGTGACCGGCTCGTGCGAACGTTGCTGGGTGCACCCGGCGCCCGGCCACGGATCACCCGCTTCGGCAGCATCGACGCCGCCCGGTCGTGTGTCGCGGCCGGTCTCGGCCTGACCCTGCTCCCTCGCATCACGGTCGAAACGAAGCTCGCCGAAGGCCGGTTGGCCGCGGTGGACGGCCCCGAGACTCCGCCCGTGCCCGTCCAACTCGTGCGGCACCGCAGGCGGTGGGTGTCGCCGGGTGCCCGGGTCGTCGCCGAGGCCCTCACGCAGGCATTCGGCGGGGAGTCCTAGCGACTGATGCGCAGCGGGGGGTGCTTGAGGTGTGGGTGCGTCGGCGTTCGACCGCACAGGCTCTGGCCTTGCGGTCTCGGATCGTGCTGGAGTGCGCCGAGGGACACTCGACCACGGAGGTGTCGCGTCGGATGCGGAGTACGCTCCGCGGTGGCGCACATGAGCTTCCTTCCTGGACCCGATGAAGCACTCGACGAAGTCTGTAACGTCGATGCATGTGTCCAGCTGCCGGACGGAAGTCGCTGGAGCGCAACGCTCTTCACCGTTGCCGAGGCCGAGCGATTGATGGCTCGGTGGGCGGAGACCGGAGAGGAGTCCGGCGGCCGCCCTTTCTGGTGCCCTGATGGCCTGATCGTCAAAGACCCCGGAATCCCGTGGATGGTCGAAGCCATCACGGCGCTCCTGGACGCCGGAGATTTTCGCCGCGTCCTGCAGCGCCTGGACCGGCCGGTGAGGACCCGCGTCCCCCGGCTCACTCGGCAAGCGGCCGCGGCCGTCCGGCGTCGCCCCGAGTTCTGAAGCGGCGTGACGGGAGGCGGGTGCCCGCTCGCTCGCCGCCGACGCCCAAGACCTCCGGTCCCTTACGACCCTGCGGGGTGGCGGCCTTTCGGTTCGGCGAAGTTCAGCTCGCCTGCTCGCACGGCCGCCCTGTCCGTCCCGCCCGTCCTGTCACGCCATTCTGGTGATCGCCCGCATGCTCGGCTGTCGCCGATCCGCTACGAGCACATCAGCTTCCTGGGCCGCTACGCCTTCAACTGAGCAGGAGCCCGACCATGGTCGCGGCCATCGAGCCGCGACCATGGTCATGGCTGGATCAATCCTGCGGTGCGGTTTCGGCCGGCCTCTGCTGAGTGGGCTTGGCCATGGGCTTCTTGTACGGGCTGAACTGGAAACAGAACAGGGCGGCGGCCACCAGGACCACGGCGCACACCACGAAGGTGGTCTGCATGGCGTTGACGAAGCCCGTGGCGAACGTGTCGGCGGTGACGCGTTCGTACAGCCTGGCCGTGGCGGGGTTCAGGCCGCCGGGCGGCGTGGGCGGACGGAAGTGTTGCGCGGCGGCGGTGCTGTTGTCGATGAACTGGGCGCGCACATTCTGCGGTAGTCGGCCGGCGCGCTTTTCAGCCTCGCTGCGCAGCGTCGAGGAGAGGCGGGCCGACAGCAGGGCGCCCAGCACGGCGGTGCCAAGGACGCCGCCGATCTGCCGGGTGGTGCTGGAGACGCCGGAGGCCGCCCCGGCCAGTCGGGGGTCGACGCCGTCCATGGTGGCCTGCTGCAGTGGTGCGAAGGTCGCGCCGCTGGCGATCCCGATGATGGTCAAACCGGGCAGCAGGCTCCACGCGTTGCTGGTGGGGCCGGCCATGGCGGCCAGCACCAGCAGGCCGATGGCCAGCAGCGTCATCCCGGTCATCAGAATGTACTTGCCGCCGAACTTGTCCGACAGCCGTCCGGCGTACGCCGAGCCGACCGCGGTGAGCACGGCGTTCGGCAGCACCACCAGGCCGGTCTCCAGCGCCGAGTACCCGCGCGCCATCTGCAGGTACAGCACCAGCACGAACATGATGCCGATCATGCCGAGCTGGAAGACAAACCCGACCCAGTTACCGACCGCGAAGTTGCGCGCGCCGAACAGGGCCAGCGGCATCAGCGGCTCGTCGCGCTGCCGGTGCTGCCAGATGACGAACACCACCAGCAGCGCGACGCCCGCGGCGATGACCGAGGTGATGCTGATCGGCCCGGTGATGGCGCCCCAGTCGTAGCGCTCTCCCTCGATCAGGCCGAACACGATGCCGCTCAGCCCGGCGGTGGCCAGCGCGACGCCGACCAGGTCGAGCCGGTGGGGGCGGCCCGAGCGCATGGGCGGCACGAAGGCCGGCGCCAGCACGGCCGTGATGATCCCGATCGGGACATTGATGAAGAAGATCCAGCGCCAGCTGAGGTGGGCGAGCAGAAAGCCGCCGACGACCGGGCCGACGATCGGGGCGAAGCCGGCAATCGCGCCGAACACGCCGAACGCGCGGCCGCGCAGCTGGGGCGGGAAGATCGTCAGGATCGACGAGATGACCTGCGGGAACAACAGCGCGCCGCCCAGTCCCTGCAGCAGCCGGGCGGTCAGCAACTGGGACGGTGAGTCGGCCAGCCCGCACAGCGACGAGGTGCTGGTGAAGGTGATGATGCCGATCACGTACAGCCGGCGGTACCCGAAGATGTCCCCCAGCCGCCCGGTGGTGATCAGCAGTACCGAGAAGGCGAGCAGGTAGCCGTCGATGATCCACAGCACCTCGTCGTAGGAGGCGCCGATGCTGTGGATCAGTGTGGGGACGGCGACGTTGACGATGGATCCGTCGAGCAACGACATGAAGAAGCCGATGCACAGGATCGCGAGAACCAGCCACGGACGCTGTGTGGCTGGTTGTTCGGCGGATTTGATTTCCGGCACTCCGGAGACCTCCCTAAAGGGAAGCGTCTGCTGGGTGGTGACACGGACCGGTCGCTGATATCAGAACGTGCTCACGCCAGAACGCGGTCGCCAGCAGATCCCCGTGGGCTCGGAAAGAACCAGAAGGGTCGACACGCGTCGCCACCATCACAGAACACCCTTTTCCAGGATGTGGTGAGTGACTTCCACCTTCCCCGCGTCATCGGGACCCGGGCGAAGCTGGTTGGCGAGGCGGAAAGCCCAACGGTGAGAAGCCAGCCGGCAGCGTAACAGAGCGTTCGACACCCTGCGCATCGTCAGGGCGACCCAGAGAATCCAGCCGACATAGCCGACGCACTCGGCCAGATGGGCATCTACCGGGACGGGCTGCCGCAGGATCCTCTCCCGCGTACCGTCCGCCGCCCCTTTGCGATGCCTGTCGTGCACCGCTTAAGAGCGCAATCAGCCCCCTTGTGACATCCGCCATAGGCGGTTCCATCGACAACTAAGACGGATAGTAGAAGATCCCCTCGCGACATATGGGATTTGTCCGTCTTGGTTGAGGAATGGTCCATGGATGTCTGGACGGTATTCGATCGGCCCCGCAGGTGCGCTCACATCTCGGCGCATAAGGACTTCTGACGGGGAAACACCATTTCGCGGAAGATCCACCTTCCGGGCAGCATGCCCCTACACCCATGACAAGGGTCATGCACTGCTACTAGGTGGAATAGTATTCGGCTTTCTTGCTCTGTGCGGCGATGGTCCCAAGAATGACGACCCCACGGCGTCTCCGCAGCTCAGTGAGGTCATCGATGACGAAGCACCGCCGACAGCGGCAATACCGGAAGATAACGATTGCTGCCCTTGCCGTAGGTGCTGTGGCCGTACCCTCCGTCGCATTGGCGTGTCTGAACGGGCAGAGGGACGAAGACGGTCGGGCCGACGGTCGATCGAAGAGAGACTCCGCCCTTCAGCACCACGACTGGTCGGGGAAGAGCACCTGGAGCCCGAGGCCGACGGCAGAACCGACGAAGTCGACGAAGCCGTCGAAGGCCCCCACTCCGACCTCGAAGGCCTCCCGATCCACGCCCCCTGCGAAACCCTCCGCCCCGTCCTCGGAACCCTCGCATTCCGCATCCCCTGTGAAGGCCCCCGCCCGGTCCTCGTCCTCGGACGCCTCGACATCTGCATCCCCGGCTTCCGGGACCGCGGCCCGCATTCTGGAAATCGTCAACAGTGAGCGCAGCAAGGCCGGATGCTCACCGCTGACCCTGAATGCGAATCTGACCAAGGCCGCGCAGGACCACAGCAAGGACATGGCGGACCACCGCAATATGTCCCACACGGGTTCCGACGGCTCTTCTCCGGAGGACCGGATCACGCGGGCCGGCTACAACTGGACCGCCTACGGCGAGAATGTCGCCTACGGCTACTCCACTCCCGAGAGCGTGATGCAGGGCTGGATGTCCAGCCCCGGCCACAAGCGCAATATCCTCGACTGTTCGTTCAAGGAGATGGGCGTGGGTCTCGCGCAGCCCGGCGATTACTGGACGCAGGACTTCGGGACGGCGGGATAGTCGATTTCCGGCGGGCCCCGTCCCGCGGTGCGTTTTGTCGATCATGCGGTGCGCCAGATGAGGGTGCCGGGGGCGGGGGATGGTGACGAGGAAGCGGTCGGTGCGTTTCTCGTAGCGGGTGGCGATGCCGCGCCATCGCTGGAGACGGTGGAAGCAGCGTTCGACGACATCGCGGCGCCGGGAGACGGCTTCGTCGAAGCTGCACCGGCGCTCACCGCTCCTTGCCCGGCCGCCAGTTGGCCGACGCGCTGGGGAACCGCGGCCTTGATGCTTTAGCGTCGCGTAGGTGTCCGGGACGTGCGGTAACTCATCGTTGCTCCTGCAGGGCGAGCGGCGCGGGACGCCCGTGGTGCCCTGGCAACGGCGTGGTGACCGCTGACTCCGCCCGCCGCCTCGAACGGGCCGTCGACCGACTGATGACGCAGGTCGGACGCCTCGCCGACGCCTCCCCGCTCATCCACCTCGGCCGCGCCGAAATCAGACGCCTGATCACCAGACGCACCGTCTTCGCCTCCCTGCACCACGAGTTCGTACGTGCCGGCACCAACGACGGCCCGGCCGCCGCCGACCGCGCCCGCGGCAAGACCAGTGGACGCCCGCCACGACTCAGCGCCGAGCAGATCGAACAGGCACAACAGCTCTACGACTCCGGCGCCTCGGCCCCGAAGATCGCTCGCCCTCCTCAAAGCCGCACCGCCACCGTCTACCGTCGCATCACGCTCAGAGGGGCATCTGAAACCCCTGCTGCCATGACCCCAGGAACGCAAGTGGGCCTTGACAAATGTGAATTGTCAAGGCGCACTTGCCTTATGCCTCTTCCAGACCTGGACGACCTCATTGCGGAAGTAGACCGGACCTGCGATGCCGCACATCGCCCTGGCGAGCAAGAACAGCCCGACTGGCTCGCGCTGCTGACAGTGGCGGCGAGCCTGGCCGGACAACTACAAGTGCTGGCCGATGACTTGGTCGAGGACTATGTCGAGCACTGCCGAATGCACGGCTCCTCCTGGACGGACATCGGCACCGCCCTGGGCGTGACCCGTCAGGCAGTCCAACAGCGCTTCCACGCCCCACACAAGCGCTACAGCCCCGAGACGATGACCAGCGACCTCCGCCAGGCAATGGCCCACGTGAAGCAAGCAGCGGTGCAGCACCGCAACAACTACATCGGCACCGAGCACGTGCTCTGGGGTCTCACCGCGGAAGACAACAACGCCACCCGCATCCTGAAGGCCGCCGGTGTCTCTCCCGAGACGGTCCACCGGTCCGTCGGAACCCGGCTCAGTATGGGTGCCTCTCAAGCAGCCGAGCGGATCGCCTGGACTCCCTACTCCCGCAAGGCAATCGCCATCGCGGAAGCGCGATCCGAGCAGTACGGCTCCGACCACATCGACTGCGACGACCTGCTGATCGGCCTTGCCCGGGTCGGCCGCGGAGTGGCCGCCGCAGTGCTCAGGGACGCGGGACTGGAGGCGGCAACCCTCGATGACGCCGCTTCACAGCTCCCGGACACGACAAGCTGAGACACGGCCCCCTTTCACACCCTGACGGACACGATGAACTGAGACGCCGGCCCCGGCAGGTCTCATCACAGAGGGCATCACAGCTGGTCAGAGGGGAGGCGAGAGCTAGACCACAGGAGACGGGACACTTAGCCGCGACGGCGCGTCCCGCCTCTGGCCTTGTTGCCGAATATCTAGCGCAGCCCGTGTCGGTCCACCCAGGAGGAGATCGCCGCGGCGATCTCGGAGGGGCGGTCCTCGGGGGTGTGGTGCCCGGCCGGGGCGTCATGGTGCTCGACCTCCAGGGCGGCCATGTGCTCCGCGCACCAGGCGACGAGGCCGGGGCCCATCATGGCGCCGGGGCCGGGCGCGAAGTCGATCAGCAATTTGGGTACCTCTTCGCTGTTCGCGAGCCACGCGTCATACGCCTCGATGCGGGCCACGACATCGGCGGGCTCGCCCCCCAGGGGCATCGCGCGCGGCCACCGCAGCAGCGGTCGGCGGCTCTCCCGGGTCGGGTAGGGCCGGAGGTATACCTCCAGATCGGCGGGGTCGAGGGGAGTGGCGACGGTGCCGGGCAGGCCCTTCTCGAGCATGAGGTTGTCGTCGAGGATCATGGCCTCACCCACTCCCTCTGTCTTGATGGCCCGGAACAACTCGCGGCCGCCCTCGGGGAACTCCTCCCAGGTCATCGGCTTGACGATGGTCTCGGTGAAGGCGACGCCGCGGACCCGGCCAGGGTGGCGGGCGGCGAAGTCGAAGGCGAGCGCGCCGCCCCAGTCGTGGCCGACCAGGACGACGCCGTCGAGCCCGAGCGCGTCGAACCAGGCGTCGAGGTAGCGGGTGTGGTCGTCGAAGGTGTAGTCGATGTCGGGTTTACCGGAGTCGCCCATGCCGATGAGGTCGGGGGCGAGCAGGCGGCCCCGGCCGACGGCCGGCAGGACGTTCCGCCACAGATGCGAGGAGGTGGGGTTGCCGTGCAGGAAGACGATCGGCGCGCCCGAGCCGCGCTCGCGGTGGACGATCGTCGAGTCGAGGACGGGGGTGGTCGGCATACGGGTTCTCCTGGGAGTGCGTTGAGTTGAGGGGGCGTGGCGCCCCGGCGGATCAGCGGAAGGCGACGGCGCTGCGGCCGGCCCAGTCCGCGAAGGGGCGCGGCGCACGGCCCAGGACCCGCTCGACGTCGAGGCTCACCCGGCGCTCGGCGGGCAGCGGCTCTCCAAGGATGGCGAGGGTGCCTTCCACCACCGGCTCGGGCATGAACGCGAGCATCTGTTCCCGGGCCTCCTGGCGGGTCTGCTCGACGAAGCGGACCGGCTCGCCGAGCGCGGCGCCGATCGCCGCGGCCCGCTCGCGCGGGGTGGTCGGGGCGGGGCCGGTGAGCTCGTACACGGCGCCGGCGTGATCGGGCTGCAGCAGTGCGGCGGCCGCGACCTCGGCGACGTCTGCCGGGTCGACCATCGGCAGGCCGACGTCGCCGAACGGGGCGGCGGCCACCCGGTCGGTGCGAATCGACTCGGCCCAGGCGAAGGCGTTGGAGTCCAGCCCGCCGCAGCGCAGCACGGTCCAGTCGAGGCCGGAGCCGCGGAGCGCGGCCTCGAAGTCGGCGGGGTGGCGGTAGGCGTCCGGGCGGGTGGCGACGCCGAGAGAGGAGACCAGGACGACCCGGCGGACGCCGCCCGCCTTCGCGGCGTCGAGGATGCCCTGTGGGTCGTCGCCGGCCACCAACAGGAACAGCGCGTCGGCGCCGTCGAGCGCGGGGCGCAGACCGTCGGGGGCGGCGAGGTCGGCCCGCACGTGGCGCACGTCGGCGGGGAGGTCGCGCGCCTCGCCGCGCGAGACCGCGGTCACCGCCTCGCCTGTCGCGGCGAGGAGGCGGACCAGCTCGCGGCCAACGTTCCCGGTGGCTCCAGTCACTGCAATCATGAGGCACTCCGTGTAGTTAGTTAGTCGACTGACTTACTTGGGGGACGGTAGCACGCCGCCGAGGGGGATCTACAGTTGGTTAGGTGACTAACTCAGCGAAGCCCGGGGTGCGGGCAGCCGACAAGCGCCGACGGCTCACCGCCGCGGCAGCACAGGTCCTGCACGAGCAGGGTGTCGAGCGCACCACCCTGGCCGACATCGCGCGCGCGGCCGACGTCCCCGTCGGGAACGTCTACTACTACTTCAAGACCAAGGATGAGCTGGTCCGGGCCGCATTGTCCGAGCACAGCACGTACCTGGACGAACTCACGGGTTCGCTGGACCAGTTGCCCGGCCCGCACGACCGCCTCAAGGCACTGATCGAAGCCTGGGTCAGCCAGCGCGAGGTCGCCGCCCGCTACGGCTGCCCCACCGGCACTCTGGCCGTTGAACTCGACAAGCGCGCCGACGGGGCCCTCGACGCGGAGGTCGGCGCAGTGATCCGGCGGCTGCTGGACTGGGCCGCAGACCAGTTCCGTCTCCTGGGCCTGCCCGATCCGGACGGTCTCGCCGTCACCCTCGTCTCCGCCTATCAGGGCATGTCGCTTCTGGCCAACGCCCTGCGTGACCCGGACATCATGACCCGCGAGGGAGCCCGCCTCCTCGGCTGGCTCGACTCCCTCAAGGTTCCCGGCCAGACCCCCTGACCTGCCGAGCGATCGCACCCTCGGCCATCGCGGCGCCCTCGGAGCCGGTGCAGTCGATGAGTGGGGAGTGGATGGCCCGGGGCTTCTTCTCCACGTGCCAGTAGATGAGGACCCCGCGGCCGGAAGCACGTGGGTTCGCGGATTCCTGGACGTGGACTGGGTGGAACCCGCGCGTGTTCGGAGGCCGCTCCGGCATCGCGGACCATCGCACGGACGCAGCCGATGCCGAACTGGTGGCGGTGGCAGTGGCGTTGCTGGGGGAGGGGCCTTTCGGGTCCGGCGTCGGTACGGTCCGTGGCTACGCGGCACACCCGGTTCCGCCGCTGGGGCATGGGCGGAGGCTTCACCGCACGCTCGAGGCCGTGCAGGCGCCGGGGCCGACGCGGCAGGCGGCATCGATCGGCTGGGGTCGACTGGCCGGCTGATCGGCTCCGCTGTCGTCCGTGCCCACCAGTGCGTGACCAAGACCGGAAAATGGGGCGCCTGCCGCTCCCGAGCGGGAGCGGGCCGGCCGGTGAGGCATGCGCCCCCCGCGCCCCTCATGGCTGCGAGGTTCTCCCGTTCGCCGACGGAGATGATCACTGTCGAGTCATCTTCCGACCCGCGCGGGGGTGCCACACCCCTGCCCCGGCCAACTCGCTGCACCCGCTGCCGATATGATCGACACACGCTTTTGAACTCGTTCAAAAAGGGGTCAGTCATGTCTGAGCCGAATGTGCCCGACCGAACCGACACACCCGCCGTCGCCCTAGGTCCCACCGCACTTTTCCTCGGTGTATGGGCGCCTGCGCTCGCGTTCGTCATGTTCCCTATGGCGATCATCGCCGGAGGTCTTGCCGCCACTCTCGGCGCGGCGGGCATCCACTACGCCTGCCACGGCACCGGCCACCTCTGGACCGCCATCGCCGGAACCGCCCTCGGCATCCTCGGACTCGCCTGCGCCCTCACGTTCATGGGGGTGCTCAGCGGTTGACCCCCGAGCCGCTGCCCGATCGCTCCTCGGCCCACCCGACTCCCCTCGGACGGGCCGCAGCCCATCCCGGAGCCATCGGGCGGAGCACCAGCACCGGAACGGGGATCGGCAGTCGTCGCAGGACACCGACGGCGCAAGGTCCCAGATCTTGCGCGCGTCACGGACGAACCGGCCTGCGTACCCGGCGTCGGCCCACACCAGGGTGATCGTGCAGAACGCCTCGCGCAGCGCGGCGGTGATGCGGAACGCACCGTCACGGTCCTGCAGGGAGGCGGTCGTGACCACGACGGCCGGCAGCGGCCCGCCGGTGTCGACCGCGACGTGCCGCTTGCGGCCCTTGATCTTCTCCCCGCCCTCGTACCCGCTGCCGGCGGTCGGGACGGTGCCGGCGGCGCGGACGGTCCGGGAGTCGATCGCGGCCGCGGTCGGCACGGGGCCACGCCCGTCGGCCGGACGCGCACGTTTCACGCAGCGCTGCGTAGATCCGGCACCACGCCCGCGCGCGGGTCCACCGGCGGAACAGGGCGTTGGACGGTCCGGTGCGGCGGGAAGCCGGCCGGCAGGACCCGCCAGGCGATCCCGCCGCGGACCAGGTAGAAGATCGCGTCCAGGACCAGGCGCCGGCGCCACTTCTCGGGCCTGCCCCCGCGCCCGCCGCTGCTCCCCGCCGCCGGGAGCAGCGGCGCGGGCAGCGCCCACTGCCCTGGTAGGACTGGCAAGCCTGGACAACTCCTCTCCTGCCAGGGGTCCTTCACCTTCCGGGCGAACCGCCCACCGACCGAGCGCGCGGGCGGACCCTCGCATCGTCCGGAGGGTCCGCCCGGCCCCTGACACCGTTGCCGACGCCGTCGATGAAGGCGCATCAGTGGTGGTGGGGCCCGTCAGTGGTGGTGGCCGTGTCGGCCGAGGGTCTCCACGGGGGTCGCGCCGGGACGGGTCCACTGCGGTACGGGGCGGCCGGTCGGGCCCCAGGTGGCGACGCCGTCGGCGTCCGTGCGCCAGTACCAGCAGATCGGCGAGCCATGCCCACCGACCGGCGAGCCGGCCTGAGGAGCCTCGGGCCGGCCCTCGGGGTTGTCCTCCCACCCCTCGCGGCGGCCGTAGGGCGTCATGTCGAGCAGGCCGAGGGACCCGTTGACCGGCTCGTTGCCACGGCCCGTCGTGGAGTAGGTGAGGAACACGCGGTCGTCGTCGCGCAGGAAGCAGGTGAGGTAACCCATGGCGCCGCCGACCGGTGCGTCCACGTCGCGCACCGAGTACCAGGGCTGGGTGTAGCCCATGAACTCGACGTAGGCGGCCACCTCGTCCCAACGGCCCGTGGTCAGGATGGCGAACGAGACGCCGCGGGCATTGAGGTAGACGGCATCCTTCAGGTGCCAGGCCGTGGTCGTGCAGCCCTCGCACTGCCCCTGGTGCGGCGCGCCGTCGTACCACATGTGCTTGTAGACCACGAGCTCGTCGCGGCCCTGGAACAGGTCCAGGAACGGGACCGGGCCGTCGGGTCCGACGACCTCGACCGTCCCGTCGAGCTCCACCATCGGCAGCCGGCGGCGGGCCGCGGCGATGGCGTCGCCCTCGCGGGTGTGGGCCTTCTCGCGGACCAGCAGCTCGTCACGGGCGGCCTGCCAGGTGGCCAGGGCGACGATGGGCGGGCGGCCGGGCAGTGCGGCGGTCGGGTCACTCGGCGTGGTCGTCATGGTGTCCTCCGTGGTGTTTCGTGCCGGGCAGCGTCGTACGACGTGCTACGACGGTCACCAGGACAGACTCGCGACCCGGCCGAAACTCATCGCGGCGGGGGCGCCTCCGGCCCAAGCCTCCGCGAAGCCCGCACATGACGAATCGCCAGCGCAGTCCGGAACGTGGCGACGCGGCTGACGAAGACGACCAGGCCGAAGATGCGCGCGTGGTGCCGATGGCCGGTCGCGTACCTGACGCACACCATCGGATTGGCACGCTCGGCCTGCATTCAGGCTGACACGTCGGCCACCGGCCGGCCGACAGGTGTGGGTGCCGAGGTGCTGGCCGCCCACACGGCTGGTCGACGCCGGTAGCTTGTGACCATGACTGGTGATTGGCGGCGGGACCGGATCGGGGCCGCTCTGAGAGGTGAGAACCCGACCGTGTTGCGGCGGCTGGAGTCGGGGTTCGCGGTGATCGGCGACGTTCAGTTCCTGCCGGGCTACTCGGTTCTCCTCGTGGATGAGCCGCATGTGCAGCGGCTGTCAGACCTGCCGAAGGGTAAGCGCCTGTCGTTCTTGTCCGACCTGGACCGGCTCGGTGAAGCGGTTGAGCGGGCCTGTCGGCGGCTGGATCCGGCTTTCCGGCGGGTCAATCTGGAGATCCTGGGAAATACGGACCCGTTCTTGCATGCCCATGTGTGGCCGCGGTTCGCCTGGGAGCCGGCCGATGTGGTGGGTGCGCCGGTGTGGCTCTATCCGCGTGATCGATGGAGCGACGAGCAGTTCAGGCTCGGTCCGCAGCACGATGCGCTGCGGGATGCGATCGGCAGCGAACTGGACAAGCTGCGCTCGTTGGCCTGACGGTGTGGGCCCGCAGACCATACGACCTGGGGAGCAATTGAGGTGGGTCAGCCGGCGTCGATCTCGACGGTTCGGCCGTCGGGATCGGTCACCTGGTGGCGTCCCGTAGCAAGCGGCGGGTTCGCTGTGCCTCCGTCGATGGCCAGGCCCAGTCGCAGCGCGTCGGTCTGTCGGCCGGGACGGGACGGGTAGAGCTCGAAGACCGTGCCATCCGCGAGGACGGCGGCGTAGTGCTCGGGGCCTTGCCCGTGCTGCTCGGCCATGAAGGTCAGACCAAGGCCCGCATAAAACTTGCGGCACTCCTCCAACTGCGGCGTGTACAGCACCAGCAGCGTCACTCGGATCGCGCTTGGACCGGTCATGGGCTCCTGCCTGCATCGGGAACGAGGTGTGGGCGTATGGCGACAAGCGCCGTATGGGTTGGGCACGTTGTGGCGCAAGCCTGGCCCATGCGGCCTGTTCCCATCCTGCCCTGTACGGGTCTTCCACGCCCGTCCAGGCCCGTCTTCCGGACCATCGAAGGGAGATCGATCGAGGTGGCGGGCTGCAGCCACGAGTTGCAGATGACCCGGCAATCGAGGAGGCCCACGAGAACGGCGAGCTGCGGCGTATCAGCTATTCGGAACAGCACCGGACTGCAAGACAGTTCGCCACGGCACTCAGCCGTCACCTGTACGTCATGCGAGACCGTCCACCCGGGGACGAGGACGTTCGGCCGCTGGAAGCAGCCAAAGATACCTACCGCAACCGTTGGTCCGAGGCCCTGATGATCGCCCCCGACGCGGTGATTGCTCCGGATGGCGACGGCGGCCACCCGCTGTCCCTGCAAGCGGCTCCGGACTCGGTACCCAACGCTGGGTCGTGGACCCGCCTTTGCCCCTCTGCGCTGGTGCCGCCGCCTGCGGATCCGCCGGGGGATCCGCGACGACATCCGCGACGACATCCACGAGACGTCCCTGAGGCTCCCGTGCCCACTGACCTGCCGGCCTCGCGTGTCACAGCCGGCCCGAGGCGCCCTCGTCTTCCCGCAGCAGCCACTCCCTGACCGAAGGAACGCGGTCCAGAAGCCGATTGACCCGCATGCCCTCGTCGCGCGAGGTCACCCCCGGCAGCGCGGTGAAGTCATCTGGAAGCGTGTCCAGCAGGCTCATCACGCGGTCCCCCGCACGGAGCGTGATCAATAGCTCGCACCGCAGAGGACGCGGGATGTCCGAACGAGGGAGCAGGGTCTTCCACAGGGCCGGCCAGAGGTAGTGGGTTCCATCGGGCGCCGCATTCGCCAGCACCCACGTGGGGTCCAACCGCTGGTTGAGGTCGAGCTCACGTGCCCGCTCCTCCAGCCTGAGCAGCGAGGCCGTATCGATGGCCTTCAGCCCACGAGGCAGCGGTTGACCAGAGTTCATTGCCCCATGCTGCCCGACAGCACCCCTTGACGAGGAGCCGTCCCGCCAGCGGCTCATTGCTCCCGAAGCTGCCGTGAAGTGACAAGTGGCTCTCTGCAGCCGAACCAGGGCAGGAGTGGGAGCGAGCCGGAGCACCTGATCGAGGTCTGCACGCTACGGAACGAGGACGAGAAGAGGCTGCGAAAAAGTCCGGGGCAAACCGGCCTGTCAGACCTCGGTCGTCCGCTGAGGCACATGCGGTGATTCCGCGCGGGAAACTGGCAGCATGACGACCAGTTGTGATCTTGCCGCTCCGAACGACATACACGCCTACCTCGTCGACCGCTTCAACCTCGCGCTGCGCAGACCGGGGGCGTTCGGCGGGGAGTCGGCGCTGCGGATGCTGCTCGACCATCTGTTGTTCGTGGAGCGGCGGCCAGAGGTCTGGGCCGAAGAGCAGGAAGGCTTCGAGCGGCGTGGGGCATGGTCCGCGCTCGGGGCGCAGGGTGCGTTCGTGTCTCTGCTGCCCCGCGACCATGGTGACAGCACGGCCTCCGTCTATGCCGAGATGGCGCACCGCCGAGGCTGGCTCACCGCCGACCATGTGCTGGACCCCGCCGCGTACGCCAGGGTGTGCGGCAGTGTGCGTGAATGGGCCCGGCGTGACCGGGTGTGGAGCGACATCGTCGCCGAATACGGCCCGCCCTCGGTGCTGTGCGGCGGGACGAACCCGCTCTACGGCAAGACGCTCGGCTACCTGACCGAATCGCCCAGCGAACCCATGGTGTTCTTCCACCTGTGGAACGGCACCGACCCGGCATCCGGACAGTCCTGGCCGCCGGACCACCCCGAACCACTGCTTCTCGCGGTTCGCCACGGTGACGGCGCATTCGCCGACACCTTCACCTTCACCCCGGAGGGGCGACACCGCAGGCCGGCACCCCACCCCTCACCGTTCTCTCAGTAAGGGCCGCTTGCCGCTGACGGGACGTCAGGGCCGGTCGTCCCCTTCTTCGTTGCCGGTGAGCGGCACCGTTTCCGCGGCTGCATCCGTCGGCTCATCGGAGCCCCTCCCGGGCCGACGTACCGACGTACGCGCCGCCGCTTCGCGAGGAGGTTGTCCGTCGGCTGCGGACGGACAAAAGGCAAAGGCAAGGAGGGTACCCACTCCTTGCCACTCTCAAGGTATAGCGCATGGGGGGCCTTGCGGCAAGACCCGGGTCGTGCCGCAGAATTCGCCGGCCGAAGCAAGGACCTGCGGAAATGGGGGTTGGGATGATTGACGTGATCATTGCCGGCGGCGGACCGACCGGCTTGATGCTGGCCGGCGAGTTGCGGCTGCACGGTGTGCGCGTGCTGGTGCTGGAGAAGGAGGCGGAGCCGGCCAAGTATGTCCGCGCGCTCGGCCTGCATGTGCGCAGCATCGAGGTGATGGCCCAGCGAGGCCTGCTGGAGCGGTTCCTCGCGCACGGCCGGCAGTACCCGGTCGGAGGTTTCTTCGCCGCCATCGATGCGCCGGCGCCCGACCGGCTGGACACCGCGCACCCCTACGTCCTCGGTATCCCGCAGCCCACCACCGATCGCCTGCTGGCCGAGCACGCCACCGAGGCCGGCGCCGAGATCCGTCGCGGCTGCGAGCTGGTGGGACTGAGCCAGGACGACGACGGGGTGACCGCTGAGCTGGCTGACGGCACGCGGCTGCGCTCGCGCTACCTCGTCGGCTGCGACGGCGGCCGCAGCACGGTGCGCAAGCTGCTCGGCGTCGGTTTCCCCGGCGAGCCCAGCAGGGTCGAGACGCTGCTGGGCGAGATGGAGGTGGCCGTGCCGCCGGAGACGGTGGCCGCAGTGGTGGCCGAGGTCCGCAGGACCGAGAAGCGGTTCGGTCTCGGTCCGTTCGGGGGCGGGGTGTACCGCGTCGTCGTGCCCGCCGAGGGGCTGGCCGGGGACCGCTCGGTCCCGCCGACCCTCGAGGAGGTCAAGCAGCAGCTGCGGGTGTACGCCGGCACCGACTTCGGCGTGCACTCACCGCGCTGGCTGTCCCGCTTCGGCGACGCCACCCGGCAGGCCGAGCGCTACCGGACGGGCCGGGTGCTGCTGGCCGGCGACGCGGCGCACATCCACCCACCGACCGGCGGGCAGGGCCTCAACCTCGGCGTCCAGGACGCGTTCAACCTCGGCTGGAAGCTGGCCGCCGAGGTCGGCGGCTGGGCACCGGAGGGGCTGCTGGACAGCTACCACACCGAACGACACCCGGTGGCCGCCGACGTGCTGAACAACACCCGCGCGCAGATGGAGCTGATGTCCACCGAGCCGGGCCCCCTGGCAGTGCGCCGGCTGCTGTCGGAACTGATGGGCTTCGAGAACGTGAACCGGTACCTGATCGAGAAGATCACCGCGATCGGGGTCCGCTACGACTTCGGCGAGGGCCACGAACTGCTCGGCCGGCGGATGCGGGACGTGCCGCTGAAGAAGGGGCGGCTCTACGAGCTGATGCACGGCGGCCGCGGACTGCTGCTCGACCAGACCGGCCGGCTCTCGGTGGCGGGCTGGGCAGACCGGATCGACCACGTCGTCGACGTCAGCGAGGAACTGGACGCGCCCGCGGTGCTGCTGCGACCGGACGGCCATGTGGCGTGGGTCGGTGAAGATCAGCAGGATCTGCTCAGCCGGCTGCCCAAGTGGTTCGGCGCTGCCGTCGGCTGAGCGCGCAGTGGTGTCCCGAAAGGGCGGGGCCTTGATCCGCGAGTGGGCCTCGGCAGTGCCACGGAGAAGATCCGCTTCACACCCGCCACGGGATGATCTTGAAGTCCTGACGGGTCACCTTCGACGCCCGCCCTACGGCGGTGCAGTCTCGTGCCCGTCGTGTCCGTGTGCTCGTCGTGCCCGTTTGCCCGTCGTGCTCGCGCAGCATGCGCATCACGGCGGCGGGGGAGGGGTGCCGGTCCTTCTTCGCGTCCTTGAAGCGTTCGGACCGTGTCCGGCCGGTCGGCGCGGTCCGGCTCGGCCGACAGGCCTACGGCAGGGCGGTCGTCGGCAGGACAGCGGTGACCTGGAAGCCGCCGTCCTGCCTCGGGCCGGCCTCGAAGGCACCGCCGAGCAGCTGGACGCGCTCGCGCAGTCCGACCAGGCCGTGGCCGCCGCCCGGCAGGTTGAGCGATGCGGCCGTGCGGTCCGGAGGGCCGTTGCGGATCTCCACACGCAGCTCCCGGACCCCGTGGCGTACGCGGACCTCCACCTGGGCACCAGGGGCGTGCTTGCGCACATTGGTGAGCCCCTCCTGGACGATCCGGAACGCGGCTCGTTCCACGGCCTCCGGGTACTGCGCCGGTACCTCGCCCACATCGTCGAAGTCGACGTCGAGGGCGCTCTCGGCGATCAGCCGCCGCAGGTCGGACAGCCGTGGTTGCGGGGTCAGCTCCTCGCCGTCCCCGCCCGCCGCTCGCAGCACCCCCACCATGTGGCGCAGCTCGTCCAGGGTCCGTACCGCGAGCGTGCGGATGGTCGCCGCGTCGTCCTTCGCTGCCTGATCGCTGGTGCTGATCCGTAGCGCGCCGGCCCGAAGGCTGATCAGGCTGACCTGGTGGGCGACCACATCGTGCATCTCGCGGGCCAGCCGCGCCCGTTCGGTCGCCAGCAGTTGGTCGGCCAGCAGCCGGTCCTCACGGGCCCGGCTGCCGGTCAGCTCTTCCAGCCGCGCGGCCAGCTCCGACCGCGTGGCGACGAGGAGCCCGAGCATGATCGGGGCCACCGCGGTGAGGAGCGCGTCCACGACGTTGAATACGGTCTCCCGCCCCGAGAAGCTGCTCAGACCGCTGAGCGGATAGGGCAGGAAGCGGGCAATCGCGACCAGCAGGGCGCACGCCACCTGAACCCGGAGGTCGGTCCGGAGGCGGGCCAGCGTGTAGAGGGCGATCATCGGAGCGAACCAGACGTAGCCGATGTACAGCCCGGGCAGCGTCGCGAGCAGCACCGTCACCGGCAGCCGACGGCGCAGCAGCAGGGCGGCGGCCGCGAGCAGGGAGACGCCCAGCTCCAGGCCGGGTGAGACACCGTTGACCAGCAGGGCGTCGGCGACCGCCGCCGCCACAGGGCCCAGGATCACGAACAGCCGCTTGCCCCGTGCGGACGTCCCGACGCCTCTCACTCCGGATCCCGCGGGGAGTCGGGGCCGTGCCGGACGAGACCCGCCCGGTCGGCGAGCACGGCCGCCTGGACACGGTTGAGGCCGCCCAGCTTGCCGAGCAGCGTGCTGACGTGGTCCTTCACCGTGCCGTGCGCAAGCTGCATCCGCTCCGCTATCGCGGCATTCGACAGGCCCTCCCCGACCAGCGCGAGTACCTCCCGTTCGCGGTCGGTCAGCGTGCGCACGGCGCGAGCGGCGCCTTCCGCGCCGCCGGAGGCATCCAGATAGCCGCCGATCAGGGTGCGGGCCACGGCGGGATCCAGGGTGCTGCCGCCGGAGGCCAGCGCCCGTACGGCCTGGACCAGCTGCTCGGGCTCGGTGTCCTTGAGGAGGAAGCCCGTCGCGCCGTGGCGCAGCGTCGCGGCGAGGTACTCGTCGGCATCGAAGGTCGTCAGCATCGTCACGGCGGGCAGTCGGTCCCCCAGGGTGGCTCTGAGCTGGTGGAGCACCGTGAGGCCGTCGACGTCGGGCATCCGGATGTCCAGCAGCACCACGTCAGGGCGGTGGGCGAGGACCGTGTCCACCGCCTGGCCGCCGCTGCAGTCCGCGACGACCTCGATGTCCGCGGCCGTGCCCAGGATCATCCGCAGCCCGGAGCGGACCAGCTGCTCGTCATCGACAACGACCACGCGGATCACTTTCTCTCCTTCCCCCTACGCCCACCCCGGACCCTTGTCAGATATGTCACTCTATGTCTGAATGTAGGAGGTCACCTTGGCCGAGGGCCGGGCACGACCCCCGCCGATCGGCGGGGGCGGATCCCGACGCCGGACGGATCCGCCGGGGGTCCCCCGACCGCCAGGGTGCTCCTATGACACGACACCCCGCTCCCCAGTCGCCCGTCTCCGGCGACGGCGCATCCGCCCGGAACAACCGCTCCAAGCGGCGCAGAGCCGTGCGCAGGGCCGCGCTGAGCGCCGTGACGGTCTCCGGTCTGGCGGCCGCCCTCCTGGTCTCGGCCGTCCCCGGACAGGCGGCTCCCCGCCCCGACGGCTTCGTGTCGGTCTACGGCCAGGCCAAGCCCGATGCCGCGGACGAGAAGGCGTTCCTCGAGGAGAACCATCTGCTCGAAAACGTCGCCGACAGTCTCAACAAACGCATCCGCATGCCGGCCACCGTCGAGATGACCGGCCGTTCCTGCGGAAACACCGATGTGGCTTACGACCCTGAAACGTCGCAGATCGATGTCTGCTACGAATTTGTGGCAGAGGCCCGTGACCTGTTCGAGAAGGCGGGCACCGAGCAGGTCGCGGAGAAGACCGCCGGTGTGATGGCCGAGACCCTCTACCACGAGTCCGCGCACGCGTTGATCGACAAGCTGCGCCTGCCCTTCACGGGCCGCGAGGAGGACGTCGCCGACCAGTTCGCGGCGTACAACCTCATACCGGAGGGCCCGAAGGGCCAGCGGGCGGTCCTGGCCGCCGCCGCGAACTACGACCTGCTGGCCGAGCGGCCCGACCCGAAGGGCATCGACTTCTCCGACGAGCACGCCCCGGATGCCGCCCGCGCGGCCAACTACCGCTCCTACCTCTACGGAGCGAACCCGCAGCGGTGGAAGTCGCTGGTCGACGGCAAGCACCTCACCCGCGACCGCTCCGAGTTCTCCGAGATCGAGTACGAGGGGCTCCAGCAGGGCTGGTCCGGGCTTCTCGCATCCCACCTGAGGTGAGGTCCCTGATTCCGATGCCGTGCGCGTGATGCAGGCGCCGCGGTGAACGGGGTCAGGCTGCTCGCGGGGGCCTGACCAGGCTCATGGACAGCCTGGTCAGGAGCCCTTTTCGCGGTGACCGACTGCCGGGTCGGACGGAGACTGTGCGGAACTCGCAGCCATGGGGGAGGGACGGTTTCCCCAGCTCGGGACGGGAGTGGACAGGGACTGAAGGCCTCCTGTCCCGACAGCCGCCGGGACAGGCAACCTGAAGCGGTCCGAGGCGCCTCCGTCCTCAGCGGCACGTCCCACGGATGAGCGCCTGCAGCTGCTCGGCGGTCTGGTCGAGGGGCTGGGTGCTGCGCTTGGCGCGGCACATGGCCACGGTCCCTTCGACGGCCGCGACGATGAGTGTCGCGAGCTGTACAGCCCGCTCGGGCTCTGCGCCGTGCTCGCGCAGCGAGGCGGCCAGCAGGCTTTCCCACTCGTTGAAGACGTCCGCGGCGGCCACCAGGGCGGCGGGCGTCTCGTCGGTTGGCGGCTCCTCGATGGAGACGGCGAGGACCGGGCAGCCGGCCCGGAAGTCGGTGTCGACGACAATCTTGCGCCACAGGTCGAGGAAGGCACGCAACCCGGCGACCGGCCCGGCTTCGAGTTCCTTGCGCAGAGTACGGGCGACCGTCTCGCCGGCATAGCGGACGGCTTCCGTCCCCCCGGCGCCCTGACCGAACAAGGCCGCCAGAGCATTCAGCGTGACCTCGCCGCGGTGCTGCTGCGCTGGGAGGGCGCACCCGACACGGCGTTCTTCGGTGCCCAGGCATGGAGCTATCTCGTCGAACTGCCGGCAGGCGCCCAAACCACAGCCGAGGACGACGCGCCGGTGCTGGTGCACGAGCAACCCGACGGCACCTGGGGCGCGGGCGGCTCCGTCAACCGTTACGCCGACCTCGTCGCCCAGGCCCCGTCTCACCCCACCCCACCCCACCCCACCGCACCCAACCCCACCCCACCGAGAAGCGCTGCACATGCACACCTCCCGCGCTGCAAGGACGTCGCGGCGGATGGTGCTCCAGAACGTGCTCGAACCGGTCCAGCATGGCCAGCAGCATCATCGCGCGCCGGCAGCGCACCGAACTGGTGCTGCCCCGGCGCGCGATCTGCTGCAGCCGTTGCCCTCTTGGCCGGTCAGTCTTCGCACCCGCACCGGCGCGGCCATCAAGTCATCAAGCCACCAAGCCACCAAGCCACCAAGCCACCATGACTCCTGGGCAGTTGAATCAGCCGCGTCCGATCACTGACCCGCGGCTGACCTAGCATCTCGGGCCATGAGCGAAGCCGAACATGTCCTTGACTGGCTGCAGGGCTGGTACGCCGCGCAGTGCGACGAGGACTGGGAACACGAGTGGGGCGTGATGATCGAAACGCTCGACAACCCAGGCTGGTCCGTCCGCATCGACCTGGAGGGAACAGACCTGGATGGACAGGAATACCCCCGCCAGGACCGCAAACGCAGCGAGCACGACTGGGTCACGGTATGGACCTCTGACAAGACCTTCCATGCTGCGTGCGGCCCCGGCAACCTCACCGAGGCACTCACCCTCTTCCGCTCATGGGCGGCAGACAACAGTTGACTGGACGCCACCGTTCACGGTGCCGGGGGAGAGGTGAGTGACCAGAGCAAGTGCTGTCCGCCGATCCGAGGCCGGCGAGCGGCTGGGTCGGCGGATGATGGCACAGTGCTCGTCAGGCCTGGGCAGGCGCGACTTCTTCGTTGACATCGACGGCGTCGGACGCGTGGGCTTCGGTAGTGCTCTCGAGCGCCGACGTGGGGTGGGAGTAGAAGACGCTCCGTCCTTGCTTGCTGCGGTGTGCCAGACCCTTGGCGACGAGTGAGTGCTCCAGGGTGTTGCGTACGGCGGTCTCGGGCGCAGCCTGGTTCGGGTGTTCCTCTGCCAGCAGCTTTGTCAACTCCGCGACGGTGCGCGGCTGCTCGTTGAGCAGCCCGAGGAGGTGATCGGCGCGAGTGGGGCTCTTCTGCCGTGTTTTGCCCTTGGCCGACGTGGCCTTCCGCGTCTTCTTCGGACCTCCTGCCGCTTTGGCCGGGGCCTTGTTCGCCGGCCGGTCCTTGGGGACGGAAGCTTTCGCGCGTCGTGCCGCAGGAACGGTCACCGGCTTCGCCGCATCGGCGTCGGTCTCCGGCGGCTGCGGTGAGACAGCTTCGTCCTGAGCGGCTGATCCGAGGTGTTGCTGGAGGTCCTCCAGCTTTGACTTGAGCTTGTGCAGGTCGTCGATCTCTTGCGTGATGCTCTTCAGCTTGGCAGCCACCTGCACAGCGAATTCCGAGTCTGACATGGCTCAGCCTGCTCCTCTGTCGCCTGAACGGTCTGCGGTTGGCTGGATGTTACTCGTCTTTCTCCGCAATTAACCCAATGCTCTTCCACTTCCCTCACCGAGACATGGCATCTGAGTTCGGATGCAGAGTCGAACGGGCCCACCAGCATGGCGTGTTCGGGTTCGAATCTCCGCAGGTGCCTGTCAAGGACAGGGACGTGAATTCGCCACTTGAGATGTCCGCAGTACGGGGGGTGTGTGGCCGACATCGCCGGGTCTGGCGCACTGACCGACCCTGTCGACGCCGAGAGGGCCGATGTCAGACGACTGCCTCAGCCGCTGTGGTAACAGGACGGGGATACAACGTTCTGCGCGCGATGCCTACCACGATCTGGCCGACTCCCACTGTCACAGACGGGCGCTTGAATGCCCAGATGGCCCAGGGAACACACTCACCCCCTGAGCGGGTTCTGCGCTGAACGACGTCACAAGTCGATGAACTTGGGTTCGGGATCAATTCCTGTGGAGTGCCCACGCTGAGTGAGTCTATTGATCTTGGTAATAGGCCCCGGGAGGTCGCCCGAAATCAGCCGTGGGCGGTCATGCCGTGGTTGACGGTTCTGGGCCCTGACCCTGTCTGCCAGGGCTGCGGTGTCTGGTCGAACCGCATGCACGGCTCCTGCCTGCGGTTTCCCGCTGGCCTTCCGCTCGCCGACCGCACCCGCGAGAAACGCTGACGCTGCCGCCCCGGAAGACCTGCGGACGCCCGTCCACCCACACTCCGCGTCACACCCTCTCCCTCGGCACCGACGAAGCCGGTCACTGGGATGAAGAAGCCCTCTGGAGCGTCACTTGACCTTCCAGAGGGTCAGTGTGGTGACGTAGTCGGGCATGTCGCTGGACAGGCCTTTCTTTGTGTCGGGCAGGACATCGGTGATCCGTAGCATCGCCAGATTGTGGTCGCTGGTGACGGTACAGAGCACCATGCCCTTGGCAAGGATTTTTCCCTGGTTCAGGTCGTCCTCGGAGATCGAGGCCGGCAGCGCGTCGGTGTCCACGCCGGTACTGCACGCCTCCGGGGTGGTGCCGGTGCTCCTGCCCATAGCGGTGTGGAAGCGCAGGTCGGCGTCGCCCCAGTCCTGGTAGGTGAGCTCCATACCGTCGTCCTCGCCGATCTCGCCATCGGGGAAGAGTTTCGGCGCGTCCAGGTCCACGTACGTGCCGGAGTTGAAGGCCGGTGCGCGCAGGGTCAAGGGCTTGTCCTTGAAGACAAGCGTGTACGTGGTCTGCGGCGGCGAGGGTGAGGTTGAGGATGAGGGTGGGGACGAGGGTGAGGAGCTCGGGGCGGAGGTGTCGGTGTGCTTGCCGTCCCGCCGGGTGTCGTCGGTGCTGCCGTCGGGGCTCACGATCACCCAGGTGACGACCGCGGCGAGGGTCGCGGCGACCGCACTCGCGGCGACGAGCAGCGCGGGGCGGGTGCGCTTGGCAGGCGGAGGAGTGGGCGTGGCCGTCGGCGACGGTGGATGAGCCGGGCCGGGCGGCGGTGTGCGGGGCGGCGGGGGCGACACGGTGGGCTGCCCGGCCAGGTGCGCGTCGGCGTCCGGCTGGGTGGGCGTGGCGGTAGGAATCCGTGGGGACGTGGGCTCCGGGGGCCGCGCGGCAGCCTCCTCCCGGCGCGCGATCCGCTCCATGAGCGGCGTCGGCAGCCAGTCGTCGAACGAGCGCAGCGGGCGTCCGGCGGCCTCCTCGCACAGCCCCGCGAGTTCATCCGTCGTGATGCGGGCTGCCGGATCGGCGGTGAGGCAGCGTTCCAGCAGCGCCCGCAGCGGCGCCGGGTAGGCGCTCAGGTCCGGCGGCGTCCGCTCGGTGTTGGCGATGCGTACGCCGAGGGCGGTCGCGCCTCCCTCGCCGTACGGATGCCGGCCGGTCGCTGCGACCGCCGCGATCAGGCCGAGCGAGAACAGATCGGTGGCCGCTGTGACGGGCTCGCCCAGTGCGTGTTCGGGCGACATGTACTGAGGGGTGCCGATGACTCCGCCGCTGCGGGTGAGCTGCGTGGCATCGGCCGCCTGGGCGATGCCGAAGTCGATGACGTACGGCCCGGTCGAACCGAGCAGGATGTTGGCGGGCTTCAGGTCGCGGTGGACGACATCCGCCGCGTGGATGGAGCCGAGGGCCCGGGCCGTGCAGCCGATCAGCTGGAGGACTGCGGGCAGGGGCAGCGGCCCGTACGCGGTGAGCGCGTCGGCGAGGGAGAGGCCGGGCACGAACTCCGAGGCGATCCAGGGAAGCGTGCCGGTGGTGTCGTGGTCGACGACCGGTACGAGGTGGTAGCCCTGCACCCGGCGGGCGGCCCGCACCTCCTGCTCGAAGCGGCGTCGGAAGTCCGGGTCCTGGCCGTACTCGCGGCGGATCACCTTGAAGGCGATGGGCTGCCCGCCTCGCGTATGAGAGAGGTACACGGTGCCCATGCCGCCCTCGCCGAGCCGGGCCAGTAGCCGGTAGCCGGCTGTCTCGCGAGGATCGCTGGGATCGAGCGGAGCCAATATGTCGTCGATGCCGTTCGTCACGGCAGCCCACCCTATGTCATGTGACAACGCGTCAAATCACTGGGCGGAAAGCTGAATACCACTGCGGTCGGCCACCGTCGGCCGCGCGGCATCAGTCGCGCGGCCGGCAACAGCCCGCGGCGCAGGCCCATCAGGTTGGTGCCGCTTCAGCGGCGGGCGACGGCCGGAGGTCCACGCTGACGCCGACCCGCCCGAGGGCCTTGGCAGACGGAAGGTCCCGGCGCACGCCGTCGCGTCGCCGATCCGAGGTGTCGAGTGTGTCGTCCACAGTGCCCCACACAGCCAACTTCCGTTTCACGCCCACCCATTGACATGGATTCACGCTTACGTCAGAACCCTGACATGACTTCAGTGCGGAGGCTGTCCTGGGCTACCTGGACAACGTTCTGGCCTGGGCCACCCTGCGCGGGGGAGCAGAACCTGTCGGGCGAAGAGGTGGCCGACACCGTCGGGTGGGCGATGACCACGCTCCTGGCCGATCTCCGCCCTCGTAACGACGAAGCCGCCAACGCGTCGCCGAGGGCGTTGCTGCGCCGCCGCTCCCAGGGCGCCGGTTATGGCTTGTGGTTCTTCGGATACATCCTGCTGGCCTACCTGGTCATCTGCACCGACGACCCGACCATGGCCGGCACCGACATCGGCACGTCATACGTCACCCTCTACCGGCAACTCGCCCTTCCCCTCACCACGGCCGCCGACCTCGCGCTCGGGGCATCGAGGCCACCTGGCTCGACGACGACGACAAACGTCGGCTCCGCAAGGAGTTCTCCACCGAGATCGCCACAGTCACCGCACAACTCCCGCTCTCAGCGGTCGTTCTCGGCGCGCGGAGTCCCACACGGTGTGGCCACGCCGGTGACCTGCCGTACGACCATCGCCACGGGCCGGCCCGCACACCGGACGATGCCCACCGACCCGACCGGCCTCCCGCAACCTGGACGGTCGCTACGGAGACCGGCCAGGTGTCACCAGAAGAGTCGCCTGTCCGTCGACGTGGCCACCCCTGTTGCCGAGGTCTCCAGTCCGGTGTCGCTGAGTGGTGGGCGTTCACGAGTCCGGTCCCGGCTCTCGGCCAGGTAGCTGATCAGGCCGGGGCGGTACGGGACTTGGCTGCGGCCACGTCGCGGGTCCTGGTCGGCCGGTGCAGGGCGGCCAAAGAGCGGAGTGGGCGACTGACGATCCGGCGGTGATCGGCCGGATCGAGACCAGGCAGGGCGGCCCCGGGCGGCGGCTCGATCACTGTCTGCGGGTGCGCCGGATCGCCGCGGAGCCGGAGAGATCGCTGGTCCGGCTCGTACCGGCGGACGGGTCACCGGCCCTCAGCGCAGCGACGGCGGATGCGGGGTCGTCGGCGAAGAAGCGAATGGCGCGGGCCTCGGCGGGCTTGCCCAGGGTGCGTAGATACCGCACCGGCTCGGTGAGTTCCACGGTGACCGTCGTCTGGCCGGCCACGGCCAACTCGGCGACGCCGTTCTCATCCACGGTGGCCGGCCTACCGTCCGGGAACTTCCGGTCCAAGCGGACGGACGCTATACGGTCGGCCGGGATGCGGATGTCCAGCAGTGCGCCGTAGCGCAGGCGCAGCGAGCCGTCGGCCCCGATCACGTGCGGGCGCACCACACACGAGGCGTGCAGGGCGATGACGAAGTAGCAGCCCCAGATGTCGACGACGAGAGTGACGGCGTGCACCACCGGCCAGGAGATCAGGTAGGCGAGGCCCACGGTCTCGACGATGCAGACGAAGAGGAAGCCGTACATGACCGCCGTCTGGCCCGCGGCGTACGGAACGGGCAGGTCACCATCGCGTACACCGTGCGGGCCGCGGCGCGTCACCCAGCGCAGGAAGCTCGTGGAGAGGAAGAACTCGTGGGCGGTCAGCTTGCGCACGGGCGCCGGCACGGTGTCGGCGAGCGCGGCGAGGAAGGCGGGGCGGCGGTCGAGACCGTCGCGGCGGTGCCGGCGGTAGTCGAGGGAGAACAGGGCGGTCGCCGCGGCCATGAGCGCGAGCACTGCCAACTCCACTGCCAGCCGGACGGCCGGTGCTATCGGCACTCCGCCGGCCACGCAGAGGACGAGCACGAGCTCGCCGGGTACGAGCGCGGCGGAGGACCAGCGCACGGCCTTTCTCAGCGCCTTCACTTGGCACGCTCCTGCAGCAGCTCGATGGCGCGGCGCACCGCCGCAGCCTGGGCGGGGGCGAAGTCCGCGAAGAGAGCGTCCGCGAATCCGCTGTTCTCGCCTACATCGCCCTCGTCCGGGATGTTCATCGCCTGCACTGCCTCGTCCGGGACGCTGTCGACGATGGCCCGGGCGGTCGTCTCCACCCGCGGGTCGTCCTCGGCGGCCTCGGCCAGCCCGTCCAGCTGGGCGTAGACCTCGTAGGCGCGCGGCATGGCCTCCGCGTCGGCGCTGAGGCTGTGCATCATGGCGTCCAGCCAGCCGCGGTCGCCGCCCGGCGAGCCGGTCTCCAGCAGAGCGAGCAGCTCCCGCTCCTTGGCTGCCATCGCCGGCTCCGGCCCGGGCAGCCGCGCCGAGGCGCGCGCCATGTCGTCGAAGAGGGCGGCCAGCTCGGGGGAGACGGGGGCGTCGGCGGGCAGCCGCCCGGTCTGCTCAGCCTGCTCGAGCAACTGGCCCAGGCGGGCGCGGCGCTGCCGGATGGCCTCCTCCTGGCGGGCCAGGTCGGCGTCCAGCTCGGCAAGGATCTCGACGAGGTCCTTGCCCGCGTCGTCCGCCAGCACGCCCTTGACCTCGTCCAGGCTCAGGCCGAGCTCGGTCAGACGTCGGATGCGGGCCAGCTCGACGGCGTTGCGCAAGGAGTACTCGCGGTACCCGTTGGGCTGCCGCGGCGGCTCGGGCAGCAGCCCGATGCGGTGGTAGTGGCGCACGGCGCGGGTGGTGATGCCGGTGATGCCGGCGAGCTCTCCGATTCGCATGGCACCAGGAGAAACGTTGTCGCTGCGACAAGGTCAAGCGGCCCGGTCCACGGCTGACCACGCCGGTCGAATGCGACGCGCCGACCGGCTCTTGGTGATCCGGCGATGGAGCGGGATCCCGGCTCGGCATCGGCGCCACCGGTTCCGCTGACCCCAACCGCTGAGGCCTGTCTGATGGGTCGTGTGCTGCTGAGGCTCAGGCAATGGACACGTGAGGGTGATCGATGGCCATCAGAACCGATTCCACACGAAATCGCCCCATACTGTGTTCTGCGTCGAGACACATGGCTTCGTCAACGGCCCGTACGTGCAGCGGGGTTGGCATTCGAGCCTTCACAGGAGGAGCTGCCCATGCGTGCCCGCCGTCTCATCCCGACCGCCCTGGCCGCCATCTTGATGAGCGCCACCGCCGGAATCGTCACCGCCACACCGGCGGCCGCTGACCCCTGCGGTTTCTACGAGACCAGCCGCGACGCCTTCTACCACCACTGCACCGGCGACGGCTCGCGTGTTGTCATCAAGGTGGAGGTTGCGCTCGCCCCGGACTACGAAAGGTGCGTCGCACCCGGCAAGACCTGGCTGGGCTCCGCCTCCAGGATTCAGGGCGCGCACTACGTCGGCCGCACCTGCTGATCGCTATCGCGGCCCTGTCCACGATCCGTCGGACAGGGCCCACGGCCCAGGGCGTGTTTCAAAAGTGACTGGTGGGACCTTGGACACCGATGCACTGTGGGCCGCCGGCGTGCTGTGGGGCGCGTTCGAGAACGCGGTCGCGGACAGCATGGCCAACCTGCAAGGGTGTTCGCCATGGACCCTGAGCCGAGTACCGATCCGGTGCGCCACTACGACCCGGGACGATGGCTGGCTCGGTTCGCCGGCCACATGCTCGTGGTCTGTCCCCGATGCGGCGGCTGCGCACTCGTCGTTCCCCGGCCTGGCCTCGCAGCGCCCAGATACTTCAGTGAGCTGCTGTTCCAGCCACGCCGCCTGGCCTGCGGAGGGTGTGGTGCCGTCGCGGATTGGGAGCCGGAGGTGCGGGGTGCCGGGCTGGTCGGAGTGGGGCTGGGCGGCACTGAGGATCCGTTCTTCCGAAGGCCGCTCTGGCTGCAGACCCGTTGTGTCGGCCAGATCCTGTGGGCCTACAACGAGGAGCACGTCAACGAACTGTCGGCCTATGTCGGCGCCACGTTGCGTGAGCGCGGAGTCGCGCGTCCGACGATGGCGATGTTCGCGCGGCTGCCGCGGTGGATGAAGAGGTCCGACAATCGCTCCGCGGTCCTGGCCGGCCTGGAGACGCTGCGGGTTCTGGCCAAGCGGTCGGCTCCCGCCGATCGGTCCGATGCGGCGCATGAACGTGGCGACCGTCCTCGGCCCTATGGGGGCATGTACTTCCGGGGCGGTCCGTATGAGGGCAGGACCTGAGGGCCGGCTCGGCGATCGCACAGGGCATACGCCGGATGCCTCGACCGGCGACGCCTGCCTGCCGCCCCATCACCCTGGCGGTGCGGATTTCCCGGTCGGTGAGCACCGCATGCCCGGCCGTCTCCAGCGTGAGCCCGACGTCGACCACGGTCAGGCCGGTGCAGTGGTCGCTGAGAGGGCGCTCTGCGAGGTCTTCGCGGGTTCTTGAGGGGGTCATTGGCGGCTGACCGTACGGGTCACGCCGGCGACGATCGTTGTCGCCAGGATCCAGCCGGTGATGATCAGGGCGTACGACAGCCACTGGTGCCAGCCGTCCGGTGCGAACGCCGGCTCCTGGCCGAAGTTGATGATCGGCAGCAGCAGGTCGAGGGTGTAGAAGACGGGGTTGAAGTCAGGCGCCTCGTCCGCCTTGATGGGGCGTGGGTGGTCCAGGCCGTACGCGATCGATCCGATGGTCATGAGGGACAGCAACCAGACGGCCGCGCGCACCGGGTGGAAGCCGTAGCCGACGGTGGCGTCCTGGACGTACCCCCACAGCCGTCCGTACCAGGTGAGCGTGGCGCGTCGGCGGCGCTGCTTGGCGAGTTGGACGAGCCGGGCCGCGTCGTCGTCGCCGACGTGGCGGTAGGCCGCCGTCAACTGCTCGTAACCGTCCGGCTCATACCGTTCGCCGTTCCGCTCGAGCATCGAAAGGCGGCGCTCGGCGGGCTCGTGCGGGGTGAGTACGGTGTACGTGAGATTGCTGAGATACACCTGGTCCGGCAGCATCTCCGGTTCAAGGGTGAGGATCTCTATGTGAGAACGCCGCAGATTCAGGGCGCCCTCGATGCGATCGCCCCTGCGCAGCCAGAGTTCACCGATGACACAACTGCTCGCCCGCAGTGCCGTGTCGCCCGGATTCGACAGGTGGGCGTGGAGCAGGTCGAGACGGCCCGAAATGCGCGAGCCGCGGAGCTCGACCCGGCCCTGCGCGCGGACGCACACTGCCCGTACATGGGCTCCCACGTTGAGGTTCTGCGCATCCAGCGCGATGCCATCGGGCCTGTTGAACTCGGCGTCCTGAATGTTGATCCGCCCGGCGACGGAGGCGCCGGTGAGCCGTACCTGTCCGTGCGCGCGCATCTTTGGCGCCCACAAGTCGCCCCCGATCGCGACCTGGTTGAGCTGCAGCACCGGCTCGGAGTCGTCCGGCGCCGTGAACTCCGCCCGCTCCATGAACAGTGCCCCGGAGATCTGCGCCCCGCCGAGCCGCACCGGTCCCTGCATACGGCAGTCCGTCATCCGCAACACCCCCGCGATCTGCAAGGTCGCCGAGGTCAGGCCCGGCAGTACGGACTTGCTCAGATTGAGCTGGCGCAGCTCGGCACCGTACAGGTCGGGAACGCCGTCGAATCGGCAGCGGCTCAGCCGGATGGCGGCGTCGATCGTGGCGTACTTCAGGTCCAGTACGCCGGTAATCCGCGCCCCCGCGATCTTGAGCGCGGCGATCTCTCCCTCCTCCTGCGGCGCCTTGAGCAGCAGCGTCCGCAGCACACTCGCCCGTACGGTCCGCTCGGCGCCCCAGGTGTTGCCGAGCGCGGGATCCTCGTTCTCGGCGGCGCGGAAGTCCACGGCCTCGCCTCGCGGAAAGGCCCGCCAGATACGCACCTCGGCCGGCGTCAGATCGTTGCTCTCGCTCACGCCGGGACTCTGACGTGCTGCGTTCGAGCTGTCAACTGCCGTACGGAGCAGGCCGTGCGGCCCGGGCTCCCCGCTCGGCCTTGCCCCGCACCTGCCCGGCCCTCGTCGAGCCCGGCCCCTGCCTCATGGACTGCGCGGCGTTGACTCCTGGGTCGCGGGCTGCGGCGAGGCGGGGCGAGTAGCCGGGGTGCCGCCTTGCGCAGTCGATTCTCCTCAGGGATGACCCGTGCAGTGGGTATGGGCGACGACGGAAGCCGGTTTTTCTGAGGCGCTGCTGTGGCCACGCTGAGTGACAGCCGTGCGCAGGCAGGACTTCACCAGCAAGTCCTTCGTCTGCCGGTGGTCCAGCTGGCACATCACTGGTGACCTGGGGAAATGGCCCGCGCGCGGAGGAGGGCCCTGATGGCTGGCTGCTGTGGGGCTTCGTTGCCCTGGACGATGAACAAGCTCGTCGATGCGTGCAGGGGCGTCGTGCGGGCGGGCCTGTATCTGGACCGCGTACAGCTAAGTGCTCTCCGGCCGGGCCAAGGGCGGCGCGCTCCTCGCCCGCAGGCTCCCAGGCCGTGTCTTCAAAACAGGTATGTCGGGTGACGCTGCTGGTCACGGCCGGGTCGCGGTGGCGTGTCGCAGGATGCATATGAGTGAGACTGCCTCCCCGCCCCTCGAAACTTGCCCCTTACAAGCCCGCTATGGGTGGCACGGATGCGGGTGCCGCGCACACGACCGATGAGTTCCGCCTCGACCGATGAGTTCCGCCTCGCCGCGTCGTCTGCTTGTGGGGGAACATCCCCCGTCCGCGCCTGCGGAAGGCCGAGATGAGATGACAAGGAGCGTGCACACCGTGGACCAGGAGAACGTGAGCGCCATCCTCACTGTCGCCGTGCCCGCCGCGAGGGTGTTCGCGGTGCTGGCGGACCCGGCGACCCATGCTGCGATCGATGGCACCGGCTGGGTTCAGAAAGCTGTCGACCGGGCGCCGCTGACCGAGGTGGGGCAGGTTTTCCGGATGGACATGTATCACGCCAACCATCCAAACGGTGACTACCAGGTGGCCAACAAGGTCCAGGTGCTCGACCCGCCGCGCGCCATCGGCTGGCTGACGGGGCAGGAGAAGGGCGACGGTCACCTGGAGTTCGGCGGCTGGATCTGGCGTTACGACCTTGCGCCGCTCGGTCCGTCCGAGACGGAGATCACGCTCACCTACGACTGGTCGGCGGTGCCGCAGTGCATCCGGGAGTACATCCAGTTCCCGCCGTTCGGCCCTGAGCACCTCGCCAACTCGCTGTACCACCTGGCCGAGCTTGTCTCCGGTAGGTGATGTCGTCGACCAAGATGACCATCAGTACCGGAGATCTCGGATGCAGACGATACCGACTGACGCCTGTTTTGATCTGACCGACGCCCAGTGGGCGTGCTCAGAACGCCGCCGGCGCCCCCCGTCCAGGGCGAGCCAGACGATCACGCCCTTGGGCGCTCGCGCGGCGGACGGACCACGAAGCTGCACCTTGCCTGCGGTCCGCGAGCGCATCCGCGTCCCACGCCTCGGCGGGGGCCGCCCGCGCACCCGCCCGGACCGGGTGCCGGCGGACAAGGCCCGTACGTCCCAGGCCACGAGGTACGACAAGCTCGCCGTCCGCTACGAGGCCACCGTGCAGATCGCCGCCATCAATGACTGGTGATGACGTCACTTTGAAGACACGGCCCAGAGGGTGTTGCAGGCGTCATGGGGCGGGCTTTCCCTGGATGGCGGGCCTGGAGGTGGGCGGCCGTGGTGCCTGCCGATGGCGACCGTCCAATACCGCACGAATCTCACGATGCGTCAGCTCGCGCCGTTCTTCGGGATCTCCCCGGCCACCGTCTGCCGGCTCATCCAGCGGCTTGGGCCCTTGCTCGCGCTGGAGCCGGCCCCGCGGCCCGTCGCCGATGCCGAGCGGTTGTGGACTACCCATTCGACGGAACCGACCACCCGCACCAGGATGGCCGGCGGTACCGGGCCGGGTGAGTACCAGCAGGAGAAGGCCGGTTGACCGGTGCGACGGTTGCGGCGAATGAGACGCTGGTGGTGACCGCGGGCGGGTTCGGCCGGGTCGACCATGGCCCGATCGCTATCGGCTCCCGGAGCGTACGTGGACCGCGGCAACCGCGTTCGGCACCGCCGCTGAGAGGCGGTCCTGTTCGAAGGTCCAGAGCAGGTCCGCCGCGACGCTCACCGCGATCGTGGCGGGTTCCTTGCCGGTGATCTCGGTCATTCCGATCGGGGTCTTGATCCGGTCGATGGTGGCGTCGTCGTGGCCGCCCTCGGTGGCCAGGCGGTGCCGGAACCGCGCCCATTTGGCGGCCGAGCCGATCAATCCGATCGAGCCGAGATCGGTGGTGCGCAAGGCGGCGTCGGCCAGTGCGGCATCCTCGGCGTGATCATGAGTCATGATCAGGATGTGGGTGCCGGGCGCCAGCTCCGCGAGCACCTCCTCCGGAAGCAGCGGTGTGTGGTGCACGTGGATCTGCGCCACCGCATCCGCGAGCACGTTGAGGCGTGCGTCGGTGAGTATGTCGGAGCGGGTATCGATCAGGTGCAGGTCGAGGTGGTGGCGGGCCAGGATGCGTGCCAGCTCCAGCCCGACGTGCCCAACGCCGAAGATCGCCACCGCTGGGACCACCGGCAGCGGTTCGAGCAGTACGGTGACGGCTCCGCCGCAGCATTGCACGCCGTGTCGGTTGGTGACCTTGTCGTTGAGGGCGAACTCCATCAGGTCCGGCTCCGGATCGAGCGTGCCGATCAGCTCGCGGGCCCGATCGATCGCGACGGCCTCGATGTTCCCGCCGCCGATCGAACCCCAGGTCTCGGCCTGTCCCACAACGAGTTTGGCACCGGCCCGGCGGGGCGCGTGGCCGCGCACGGTCGCGACGGTCACCAGCACGCCGGGTTCCCGGCGGGCTCGCAACCGCGCGACCGCGGCCACCCAGGTCATGTCAGGCATTACTCAAAGCGCTTGTGTCGGTGGGGATCTCGCTGCCGTGACGAGCGTGGCCGTTGCGCTGCGCGCGGGCTGCTTCGATTGCCCAGTACACCGCCTCCGGCGTTGCGGGCGAGGCCAACTCGACGCTGACTCCGCGCGGCCCGAATGCGGCGGCGGCCTGCCGCAACGCCTCGCGGACCGAGAACGCCAGCATCAGCGGAGGCTCACCCACCGCCTTGGACCCGTATACCGCGCCCTCCTCGGTGGCGTTCTCCAAAAGCGTGACGTTGAACTTCTCGGGCATCTCCGAAAAGCTCGGCAGCTTGTAGGTGCTCGCGGCTTGGGTCAGCAGTCGGCCGCGGTTCGGCCCGTCACCGGTGTCCCAGCGCAGGTCCTCGAGCGTCAGCCAGCCCGCACCCTGCACAAAACCGCCCTCGACCTGACCGATGTCGATCATCGGGGACAGGCTGTCGCCGACGTCGTGCACGATGTCCACCCGCCGGATGCGGTACGCGCCGGTGAAGCGGTCCACCTCCACCTCCGCTGCGGCGGCGCCATAAGCGAAGTACTTGAACGGTGAGCCCTGGAACGCCTTCGCGTCCCAGTGCAGACCCTCGGTCCGGTAGAAACCGGCCGCCGACAACTGCACTCGCTGGAAGTACGCGGTGCGCACCAGGTCGTCCCAGGCCAGCTCCTTGTCGCTGCCCAGGGTGCGTGCGACGCCCTCGACGATGCGCACATCCGAGGCGTTCGCACCCAGCTGGGTGCCGGCCACCACCAGCAGCCGTTCGCGCAACTGCTCGCAGGCGTTCTTCACCGCCGCACCGTTGAGATCCGCCCCGGCACTGGCGGCGGTGGCAGAGGTGTTGGGCACCTTGTCGGTTCGCGTCGGCGCCAGCCGCACCTTGTGCAGCGGGATGCCCAGCGTGGTCGCGGCCACCTGCAGCATCTTGGTGTGCAGGCCCTGGCCCATCTCGGTGCCGCCGTGGTTGATCAGGACCGAGCCGTCCTTGTAGATCAGCACCAGCGCGCCGCCCTGGTTGAAGGCGGTGAGGTTGAACGAGATGCCGAACTTGATGCCGGTGATCGCAAGTGCCCGCTTGGCGTGCGGGTGCGCGGCATTGAAGGCGGCGATCTCGCGCTTGCGGTCGGCGATGCCGGCGTTGTCCTGAACCTCTCGCCAGACAGCGGAGATCCGTTCGGGGTGAGCGACCGGCTGTCCGTACGGCGTCGCCTGACCCTGCCGGTAGAAGTTGCGCTCCCGCAACTCCACCGCATCCAGGCCGAGCAGCGGCGCGCACCGGCCCATGATGTCCTCGATCACCAGCATGCCCTGCGGTCCGCCGAAGCCGCGGAAGGCGGTGTTGGAGACCTTGTTGGTCTTGGCGATGCGACCGGTGACGCGCGCGTGGGGAATCCAGTAGGTGTTGTCGATGTGGCACAGCGCACGGGCCACCACCGGCTCGGAGAGGTCCAGGCTCCAGCCGCCGTCCGCGGTCAAGGTGGCGTCCAGGGCCTGGATGCGGCCCTCGGCGTCGAAGCCGATCTTCCACTTGGCGTGGAACCCGTGCCGCTTACCGGACATGGTCAGATCCTGCGTCCGGTTGAGCCGCAGCCGGACCGGCCGACCGGTCAGCTTGGCGCCGAGCGCGGCAACGGCCGCGAACCCGTGCGGCTGCATCTCCTTGCCGCCGAAGCCGCCACCCATCCGCAGACACTGCACGGTCACCTCGTGACTGTGCAGCCCGAGCACGTGCGCGACGATTTCCTGGGTCTCCGAAGGATGCTGGGTGCTGCTCTGGACGAACACCTGCTCGGCCTCGTCGACATGGGCCAGCGCCGCGTGCGTCTCGAGGTAGAAGTGTTCCTGATCGGAGAACTGGAACTCGCCGGTGAACACCTGCGCGGAGTCGGCGAAGCCGGCGTCGACGTCGCCGGTCAGCATCACGGGCCGAGCGCCGTGAAAACTGCCCGCCGCGATCGCGTCCTGCAGCGTGATCAGCGAGGGCCGTTCGTCGAGTTCCACCTCGACGGCCGCCGCACCGAGCCGGGCCGCCTCCAAGGTCTCGCCGAGCACCCAGGCGACCGCGTGGCCGTGGAACATGACCTCGTCGGGGAACAGCGGTTCGTCGTGCTTCATCCCGGCATCGTTGACGCCGGGCACGTCGGCACCGGTCAGCACACGGACCACGCCGGGCACGGCGAGCGCGGGCTCGGTGCGCAGTGCGGTGATCCTGCCGTGAGCCTTCATGACCTGGACCGGGTACGCGTGCAGCACGTCCTTGGTGCGCTGGACCAGGTCGTCGGTGTAGAGCGCGGTGCCGGTGACGTGCTGGAAGGCACTCTCGTGCGGCATCGAGACGCCGACGACCGGCTTCTCGGGACGCTCGGACAAATGACTCATGACGACACCGCCTCGGTGGTCTGTGCGTGCAGCTTCAGCAGGCTCTGGCCGAGCATCGCGGAACGGTAGTCGGCGCTGGCGCGATGATCGTTCATCGGCGTGCCCTCGGCCTGCAGCACCCCGGCCGCGGCCTCGACGGTCTCCGCCGCCCACGGCTTGCCCTCCAGGGCCGCCTCGGTGGCGAGGGAGCGGATCGGGGTGGCGGCCACGCCGCCCAGGCCGATGCGCGCCTTGCGGACGATCCCGTCCTCGATGTCCAGCGCGAAAGCGACCGCCACGCTGGAGATGTCGTCGAAGCGCCGCTTGGCGATCTTGTGGAAGGCCACGACCGGCGACAGCGGCAGCGGGATGCGCACCGCGCGGATCAGCTCGCCGGGACGGCGCACGCTCTGCCGGTAGCCGGTGAAGTAGTCCGCCAGCGGGACCTCCCGCTCACCGTCGGCGTCGGCGAGCACCACCGATGCCTCCAGCGCGAGCAGCGCCGGCGGGCTGTCGCCGATGGGGGAGCCGGTACCCAGGTTGCCGCCGAGGGTCGCACCGTTGCGGATGAGCCGCGATGCGAACTGCGGGAACAGCTCTGCCAGCAGCGGCACGCCGCCGTCGAGGCGGCGCTCGATCTCGGTGAGCGTCAGCGCCGCGCCGATCTCGATGTAGTCGGATGCGACGCGCAGTTCCCGCAGTTCCGGCAGCCGGTCGATGGCGACGACACAATCCGCCCTCCGGGAACGGATGTTCACCTCGACGCCCCAGTCGGTGGAGCCGGCGACCACCACCGCGTCGGGCCGCTCGCGCAGTACCTGCAGCGTTTCGGCAAGGGTGCTCTTCCGCAGGAACGCGCTGTCGTTCTGGGTGTATTCGGTGGCACCCGGTGCGGGCGGGGACTGCTCGCGACGCTGCGCCAGCGGGTCCTCATCGGTGGGCGTACCGACGGCGAACGCGGCATCGCGAATCGGGCGATAACCGGTGCAGCGGCACAGGTTTCCGCTCAGCGCGTGGAGATCGAAACCGTTCGGACCGTGCTCGGCGTCGGTACTGTCGGCCGAGCCCGAGGCCGCATGCGCGCAGCGGTCGGGTCGGTAGTACTCGGCGGCCATGCTGCAGATGAATCCCGGTGTGCAGTAACCGCATTGGGAGCCGCCGCGGACCGCCATCTCCTCCTGCACCGGGTGCAGGGCGGGCCGCGTGCCGGGTTCGCCAGGGGTGGCGAGACCCTCGGAGGTGATGACCTCCTGACCGTCGAGCGCCGCGACCGGGACCAGGCAGGCGTTGACCGCCACCCAGTCGGTGGGCTTGTTCACCCCGGGACGGGCCACCAGGACCGAACAGGCGCCGCATTCACCCTCGGCGCAGCCCTCCTTGGTGCCGGTGAGGCCACGCGCACGCAGGAAATCCAGGACCGTTGTGTGGGGTGCGGCCGGGGAAATCGGTGCGACCTTCCCATTGACCGTGATCCGCGCCGCTACCATGGCACATCCTCATTTCGGTGCGCGGTCGTTCTGATGATCCTAGTCGCCATTTCAGGGGACTTTCTCTTTCGGTGGCGCAGCTTGAGAAACCGGAGCACGAATCAGCACGCATCGACGTGCCGCAGCCGGTGACAGAGATCGAAAGGCGCCGGGGCCGCAATCGGGCACGCCGGGACGGGGGCTGCTCAGCAGCCGTGTGCTACACGACCCGGAATCCAGGCGGCCTGCTGAGCGAGGCGATGCAGGTCAGAGATGGTCGACATCCGACTTCGCCTCCTTCCAGCAGCTCACGAGTCGGTGCGCTAGAAACTAAGTTGCCGCAGGCCCATCGTCAAGCCGACCTGCGGAAACCGACGGTAGCCTGTAGGAACCTACAGTAAACTGATCGGGTGTAGCTTGATTTATCGTTGCTCCATACAAATAAATGCGGCGGCAATGTCTCTCGCGGCAAACGCGTCGTCGCGATGCAGCCTGCTTTCGGTGATATTGCTTACCGCGTATCCTCCGAACACAGCGTTCCAGAGAACTTTTCGATGTCGCCATCGGCGAAGGTGAAATAGTCCTCCTCCTCTTCCTGCAGGAAGTGCAGGCGCAGTAGCGCATACTCGCGCTGCACGCCGAGCGTCGTGCTGCTCTTGCTGATATCGCCGGTTTCGTCGAAATCCAGCACGCCATCGACCATGCCGAGCTGCGACGGTGCGTACCGTCGCGCACATCGTCGCGGAGCGCATCGGCGTCCCACTTGGCCCGCGGCAGCAGGTGCTGCAGCCCATCGGGGGTGGCATGCCCGGTGTGCTCGGCCGGCGTCCAACAGTTCTTGCGCGGCAGGTCCGACAGCAACCCCAGCATCAACTCCCGCGCCCACCTGCGGAAGCGGCAGCAGATCGTGCGTCGGGGCAGCACCAGCTCGGTACGGTTCCGGCGCGCGATGATGCTGCTGGCCTCGACCGGCCGGGAACCGAGTGCTGAACCCACTGGGGAACAGGTGGTGCCGTGCTCGTTCCGGCTCAGGCAACCTTCGCGAGCGCCGGGCGGTCTTGCCGGATGCCGAGGCCGGGGCAGTGTCCTTGCGGATGCGCCGGCATATGGGCAGAGGACGACTTGCCGAGTGCCTGAGTGAGGGTGGAGATGACGAATCCGAACACCGTGGTGACGTGGGTTGACGCACGCGAGAGACTGCCTCGGAGCGGTACACCGGTGGCAGCGGCGATCACGGGCCGGTATCCAGCTGACAGCGCCACTGCGTCCGATACGGCGCTGGGTGAGGAATTTTGGCTGGTGAGGCCGATGTACTTCACGACTCTGCACTGGAGTGAGGACGGGGCGGAGCACAGGGACTGCTTCGTCGACTCCGACGGGGTCGTCCGTTTGCCCTACGGCCTGACCAGTGCTGAAACCGTGACTCACTGGGCCGAGCTGCCCACCCTGCCACGCGGGATGACGCACGTCGTTCTTGGGGAAGACGTGCAGCCGGCTCTCCAGAACGCCTGGGGCGCTCGTTCCATCACCTGACCCACAGCCTGCTCGGACACGTTACGCGAGTGCCTACATAGACGGTCGGTCCAACTTGTGTGGTGACCGGTGTGACGGGGGTTCAGGCTGTGGTTTGAGGGGGCGTCCGCCCCGGCGGATGCCTCTCGGGCCACACGGCGGCCCGGCCGATCAGCTTCTGCTTGGACACACCGACCGACCGCCGGCTCGTCGTCCCGTATGGGGCACGATCCGCGTCGACGGTCCCGCTGGGCGCATCACCGTGACGTACTGGCGCCCCCACGCCCTCCCGTAACCGTTGATCACCGTGGGTAGTTGACGTGGTATGCACGACGTACGCACCGTAAGGGCGCCCTCCATGCTGCGGCTCGCGGCCGCCTCACTCGCCGGGACGGCCATCGAGTTCTACGACTTCTTCGTCTACGGGACCGCCGCGGCGCTGGTCCTGGGACCCCTGTTCTTCCCCACGTTCTCATCGGTCGCCGGGACGCTGGCCGCCTTCGGAACCTTCGGCGTGGGCTTCATCGCCCGGCCGCTCGGCTCGGTCCTGTTCGGGCACATCGGGGACCGGCACGGCAGACGCCCGGTTCTCATCGCGTCATTGCTGCTCACCGGCGCCTCCACGGTCGCGGTCGGCTGCGTGCCGACGTACGAGACGATCGGGGTGGCCGCTCCCGTGCTGCTGCTCGTCCTGCGGTTTCTGCAGGGGCTCGGGCTCGGCGGGGAGTGGGGCGGGGCCGTGCTGCTGACCGCGGAGCACGCGCCCGCCGAACGGCGCGCGCTGTGGACGAGCGTTCCGCAGGTCGGGCCGTCACTGGGGTTCCTGCTCGCCAACGGCGTGATGCTGGCGCTGTCGGCGACGCTGTCCGACGCGCAGTTCGCGTCCTGGGGGTGGCGCGTGCCCTTCTGGGCGGCCGGGCTGCTGGCCGTGGCGGGGCTGTGGCTGCGGTCGTCGGTCGCCGAGAGTCCGCGCTTCCTCGAAATCGACGACCACGCGCGCATGCCGTTCGCCGAAGTCGTGCGCGACCACTGGCGGCTCGTCCTGCTGACCGCCGGCGCGCTCGCGGTGGGATACGCGATCTTCTACGCCGTGACGACCTGGTCCCTCGCCTACGCGACGGAGCGACTGGGCGTGAGCCGTACCGTCATGCTGACCTGCATCATGGCCGCGGTGGTGGTGAAGGGCTCACTGACGCCGCTGGCGGCGCTGCTGGGCGACCGCTTCGGCCGGCGGCCCCTGTGCCTGGCGGGATGCGCGGCCTCCGCCCTGTGGATGTTCCCGATGGTCGCGCTGCTTGCCACGGGGGCGCCGCTGTTGATGTTCCTCGGCTTCCTGGGGGCGATGCTGGCGTTCATCACGATGTTCGCCGTGATCGCCGCGTATCTGGCGGAGCTGTACGAGCCGCGCGTGCGCTGCACGGGGGCCGCGGTCGGCTACAACCTCGGCGGGGTCCTCGGCGGCGCGCTCACGCCGATCGTGGCGACGGCGCTCGCCGAGCAGGGTGGCCCGGTGCCCTGGGGCGTGGCCGCGTATCTGACGGGGATCGCTCTGCTCAGTCTGGGCTGCTTCGCGCTGCTGCCGGAGACGCGCCCGGTGCAGGCGATGGCGGCGGAGCCCGCGGCGGGATGACCGATCAGGAGTGACGGCATGCCTGAGAGTTCGCGCAAAGAGGCGTGCATTCACGGGTGGCGGTGCGGGCGGTAGCGGCAGCGTCTCCGGCCACGGCCGCACCGACGAAGACGCAGGGGGATTACGGGCCGTGGTGCTGGATGGCGCCGGCCGGTGCGCTGCCCGATTCGGGTGCGGGCCCACGGTCGTTACTTGGCCGCATCCTCATCTCCCCGGCGCGGGACGACACCTTCCCCACCCGGCAGGCCGAGGAAGCGGGGGTACGAGCGGTGTTCCCGCTCGTCGACCCCGACCAGCAGTGGCTGCGCGAGGTCAGCGTCCTGGTCGGGGACGGCCACCTGCGGGTGATCGTCGACGCGACGGCTTGGTCGCGGGCTGGTCACGATCTGCACGCTCTCTCCAAAGACTCCACAAGAAGTTCGAGAAGCGATCGAGCTTCCCTACGTTACGTTCCTCCCGTCGCCTGATTCGCCCGCCTTTACGGCCCCTTGTTCAGGCGCGAAGTCATGGGGGGAACCATGGACATCGCACTTTCGACCGACGACACCGGTGGCCCTGCCCGCTGCTGTGTGTTTCTCTCCGACAACAGGACCGGCGGCCCCGTCTCCGGAGCACTGGCCTTCCTCGAAGCCCAGCTGACCGTCACCGAGGAGGGCTCCGGCGGTGACGGGGTGAATGCCGCCCGCGCCAGGAACACGGTCCGCATCCCGCTGGGGCTGCTCGGCAGTGACCACGCCGGGTACCTCTCGTGGGACCTGGCGCCTCTGTGGCGGCAGGTGCTGCAACTGGCCGAGCGGCCCGACGGCTCCACCGCCGAGGTCCGGCTCACCCATGTGTGGCTGTACCTCGGCGGTCCGTTGCAGAGCGCGGTGGACGTCCTGGCCGAAGCCGACGAACGGGCGCAGGCACTGGTCCTGCGGCTCGGCGTGGACCGCGGCGGAGTCTTCACCGGCTCCGCCAACGGCTTCCCCGCGATGCAGTCGCCCTCGCTCCTCGACTGGTACCTCTCGCCGGCCTCCTTCGCGTACGTACCGGCCGAACTCATCGGTCAGGACGGCTGCGAGACCCTGCTGCCCTCCAATGTGGCCACCCAGCAGTACCAGGTGCACCAGATCGTGACCGTCCCGCATCTTCTGGCGAGCCTGGACTACGGCGCTCAGTACGCGGCACCGGCCGGGGACGACGGCGGCACCTCCGACGGCTCCTCCGGCTTTTCGGTGCCGATCGCCCTGGTCATCAGCTACGACGTCACCTGGATCCCCGTAGGGCACGGGCTCGGCCAGGTCACCTACAGCCTCCCGCTGGCACCGGGCGAGCAGGTGCAGCTCGCGGTCGTGGACTGGTCGCGCACCTCGGCGGACAGCCGGCTGGAGGACATCGCCCTCACGGACGACCTGGAGCATGCCCTCACCCGCGACCGGACGGTCGACGAGGTGGTCAAGGGCGCAGTCAACGAGTGGCAGCGTGGCGGCTCGGTGATGGCGGGCGCGGCGGGGGCGGCGTCCATGGGCATGTTCGGCGGCTCCGCCGCGATCGGCGGCGGCTACGCCACGACGACCGGCGACCGCAGTGTCTCGGCGGACACCGTGCAGAACCTGCACGACCAGATCCGCCAGCACTCCACCTCCGTACGCGATATGCGCAGCACGGTGGTGGTGCAGTCCCGGCAGACGGAGAACTCCACCGCCCAGACGCGGACCGTACGCAACCACAATCACGCGCATGCGATGACCCTGCTCTACTACGAGGTGCTGCGGCACTTCCGGGTGCTCGTCGAGCGCGGCACGGTGCGTCCCGCCGTCCTGCTCCCCGCCGCGTCCCCGAACCTCGACGACGAGCTGGTCATCGTCCGCTACCGCCGCCTTCTACAGGCCGGGCTGCTCGATCCGCAGCTGGCCGGCGGATTCGACGCGGTGGAGAAGTACGCGGCCTGGCAGGAACTCCAGCCCGAGGTCCCGGTGCCGCCCGACCCGGGCAGCGTCGAGTTCATCCTCTTCCAGTTCCGCTTCACCATCGGTGACCTGTCCAGCTTCCAGGACCGGGTGCCCACGACCGTCACCCTGACCCAGCGAGCGCCGGACGGCGGCCAGAAGGTCACGAACCTGGTCCGTCCGTAGCACAGCGACTGGGACCCCGATCCGGCCCATCTGCAGAATCCCGGCGACTTCCAGCACACCCACGCGATGGTCGATCTCGCCGGTGTGCCCAGGCCCGACGAGCGCGTCAACTGGCGGGATCTGCGCACGATTTCGGTGACCCTGACCCCGCCCCACACCGAAGGCAGAAACGACGACGTCGCCGTGGAGCATCTGGTCGTCACGGCCGTGGACACCGCGGGCAACACCCACCTCCTGGTCGACGAGCCCAGCGGCAAGCTGTTCCAGAAACCGTCCACGACCTGGGCGCTGGCGGCCCGTCAGGCGCCGGAGCCCGCGCCCGCGCCGACCCCGTTCCAGCGGCTCAGCGATGAGGAGAACCTGCTGCGCATCCGGTTGCGCAGGCACCTGGTGCAAAACCGCGAGCACTACTACGGCTGATCCGGCTCGGTGAGGACCCCAACGCCCGATGGACGGAGCTGGCGGGCAGCCGCCTTACCGTCGGGGGCACCACGCGCCCGCTGTTCCAGGCCGTCGAGAATCGCGCCCTGGAAGTGCTCGGGGATTCCACGGCCTTCCCGCTCGACCCCGCCCTGTTCGACGACGCGGACGAGGGACAGGTGCGCCTTCCCGAGGTGGATCCCGCCCGCAGCGAGCAGTTGATCAGTCTGCCGACCCGGGGAGTTTTCGCCGAGGCCAAACTCGGCCACTGCAACTCCGCGGAGGTCATCGACAACACCCGGTTCTGGGACTGGCAGAAGTCGCCCGATCCGGACAGTGCCCCGCAGATCGCCCCGGTGTCCACCGGGAGCCGGGAGGTGGTCGTCTCCACGACGCCCTCGGGGCTGCCCGCCTCATCGGTGACCATCGTCCAACCGCCGCAGGCCCCCGATCCCGTGGGCATGGCGGCGGCCCTGCAACTCCTCGGCCAGGGCGACATCTTCCGCGACATGTCGATGCAGAAGGAGATCGCCGCGCTACTGACCTCGCTCGCGAGCAACGCGGCCGGCCTCGCGGGAAAGAACCCCGGCACGCCCGGTACGCCCGGCGCCGGTTCGACGCCGGGCACCGGCGCGGGCGGTGGTACGGGAACGAGCACTCCCGGCACGGGAACCGGCCCCGGTGTCCCGTCCGGCGGCGGCACCGGGAGCCCCGGCGGCGGTGCCCCGGGCGGGGGCACCGGAACCGGAGGCACCACGCCCCCGGGAACCGGCGGAACGGTCCCCCACCCGGGCGGCACCCCGGGCACCACCGGCCCCGGTACGCAAACCGGCTCCGGCGACGGCGGCTCCGGCACCCCGAAGCCGCCTGCTCCGGCCCCCCGTCCCACTCCCCGGCCACCCGTACCGATTGGCTCGGACAACCGGTCGTTCGTGTTCAGCTTCGCCCCGGTCAGTTTCGGCCCCAGCGAGGCGGACTGGGAGCGCGGCAGGTTCGCCATCGCGATCTTCCAGGACGGCAAGCCCGTGCTCAGCCAGGACAATGTGGTGCCCGCGGCGCCCAGCGTCATCCTCAATGGCAAGGTCGCCCCGAACAAACCCTTGGACATCGTGGTCGACGGCTCGTCCACCCACTGGGTGACCTACCCCTCGATCTACTCCTCCGCCATGGCGGGTAACCCGGCCACCACCGGGACGCCTCCCGGCATCCTGATCACCACACATCTGGTCGGCAAACTGACGCTCGCCGGTCTGGATCCCACGCAGCGCAGTTACGTCTTCTCGATCCAGCGGGAGGTCAAGTTCACCTCGGTGACGCTGAGCGAGCAGCAGATCCGGCAGCAGGGCCTGGAGAAGGCGGTGTCGGGGCAGATCAACGCCGGCTTCGACAAGGTCATTTCGTTCGGCGCGGGGCTCACCTCGTCCGAGACATCCTCGACCAGCAGCGGAACGACCACCAACAAGACGGACACCGTGCCGGTCACGTACTTCAGCGGACTGATGTCCGTCGTCCAGGTCAAGAACTGACAAACATCAAGACCTCACGAACAGCGCCCCCGCACGGGCCGTCTGTGGAGCATCAAGGTGCCTAGGTTCTGCTCTACCGCCTATCGCTTGCGTTCCGGCGCGAACCCTCTTGGTGCAGCAGGTTGTGGAGGGTCTCGGCGGTGTCGTCGTCGCGCCAGGACTACGCCGGACCTTCCGGCTCGCTGAACCCTCGCCGAGATACCTGCCGATGCGGCGAGGCCGTGGTCGGCCAAAGGGCTGTTTGCTGAGGGCGCCAAGGCTGACCCGCCCAACCACCCACCCGCAATCCAGCCCATATCCGCCATTCTGCTGTGCAGCCCGATAAACTCGGATACACACGCTCGCAAGTGCCGATGGAAGAGCTACGGGGATGGTTATGTCTGGCGCCGATACCGGTCCGGCCCGTCCGACGCTGCTTCTGGTGCACGGCGCCTGGCACGGCGCATGGTGCTGGGCGAAGCTGGAAACGGAGCTCGCTGCTGAGGGGTGGGTGTCCCGGACGGTCGATCTGCCGAGCGCCCTACGGGCAGACCCGTCGGCCGGTCCGCTCCCCGGCGTACTCGACGATGCCGACGTCATCCGGGAAGCGATCGCTGCCATCGCCGGCCCCGTCGCCGTCGTGGCGCATTCCTACGGTGGCATCCCGGTGACCCAGGCCACCGCCGGCGCTGCGAACGTCACCCACCTTGTGTATCTGGCTGCCTATCAGCTCGATACGCAGGAAAATCTGCTCTCTTTCCGAGGCGAGTTCGAGCCGGAATTAGTGGTGAAGGAGGGGCTCGTACATCCCACCGCCGATGCCGCCGCCGACCTTTATGGAGATGTTTCCGAGGAAGAAACCGCCGCCGCCGTTGCCCGGCTCGTCCCGCACAGCGCTCGCTGCGCCAGGGATCGGGTAACCCAGGCGGGCTGGCACTCCCTTCCGTCCAGCTACATCGTCTGCGATCAGGACCGGATGGTTCCGCCCGCACAGCAGGAGAAGATGGCCGCGCGGGCGAACAGCTCCCATCACCTGGCCAGCGGCCACTCGCCCTTCCTGTCGGTCCCCGGCGAGCTCGCCGCTCTTCTGACGCTGATCGCGGGCTGAACGGGAATCGGACGGAAGCCGTCGATCTGCGATTCGTGATCCGAGACCCACGTAACACGTGATCCGTGTCCGCCCGACAGCGCCTAAGATTCCGCCGTGAACGACACCACCCATGGCATACGGATCAGACCAGGCAGCCTGGCCGACGCACCGGCCATTCTGGACATGCTCGACGCCGCGGTGGTCTGGATGAACGATCGCGGCAACACCGAGCAGTGGGGCACGACACCGTATTCGCAGAAGCCCGGCGGGGTGGCGCGGGTCGAGCGGTACACGACCGAGAACGCCCCCTACATCGCGGAGTTGGACGGAACACCTGTCGGGGCCCTGGTGTTGGACTCCGGGCCCAGCCCGCAGATGCCGATCGCGCCGGCCGAGGAACCCGAGCGGTACGTCCGGCTGCTGGTCTCCGACCGACGGTACGCCGGTCTGGGCATCGGGGCGGCGCTGCTGGCCCATGCCGCCGAGGAGACCCGGCGGGCCGGCGTGGCGCTGCTGCGGGTCGACTGCTGGGCGGGCGGCGGGGGCGAACTGGTCGCGTTCTACGAGCGCAACGGATTCCGCCCCACCGACCGTTTCCTGTCCGGGGCCTGGCCGGGACAGGTGCTGGCCAGGCGGGTTGGCTGACGGCGCGGGCCGGGCATCCGGCGACGGTCTCGTCCGGCGGGTCCGGGAACGGCTTGCCGCCGGTCGACGGGCGATCCCGTCCGACAGCGGCCGACGACACTCCTGTCGCCGTGGAGTGCTTTCGCCGGCACCCGGTTCGCCCATCTCGGCGGCATTGGACGGAGACAGGCGCAATCCAGCCACCCTGACCCATCGGACAGGTCCTAGTCCTGCCTCGTCCAGCGCTGCGAGGCCTCCCCGGCGCACGTCTGCGTGATCAGACCGCTGCTCATGCCCAGGTCGAGGCAGCCGCCGCCGTAGTCGCTCCGGAGGCTGCCGCCCGAACCCGTATGCCACAGCCGGCCTGTGTCCTGGGCGCAGTCGCCCACGAAGACGGCCTGGCCGAGCCCGTTGGAGTACAGGCACTGGCCGGTCTGCTTGTTGACGAGCTTGAAGCTGCCGTCCGACCTGCTCCGCACGGTCCACCGGGCGGTCGAGTCGGAGCAGGCCTGGTGGTCCGCGGCGCCTTGGACCTGGGTGATGCACGTGCCGTCGTCGCCGTTGCGGTAGCGGTAGGTGCCGGAGGTGGAGGAGGGGGTGGGTGCCGGTGGCGTCCCGCCGCCGGAGGTGCCGGAGCCGCCCGAGCCCCCCGAGCTGTCGCTTCCGCCCGTGCCGTCCTGTGCGCCGGTCCCGGCGCCCCCGGCGGCCGGGGCCTGGGACCCGCCCGTCCTTCCCTGCCCCTTGTCCTCGTCGTCCTCCTTGCCCTTGCCCTTGCTCTTGCCTTTGTTCTTGGCCGACGACTTCGCCGGTGACGCCGTACCCGTCGGGCTCCCGCCTGTCGTCGACGACGGCGCCGGGACCGAGACGGACGGGGTGGCCTGCGCCTCGGTCTGCGGCGAGGACGTGTACGGCAGGTTCTGGAGGGCGAGTGTCGTACCGCCCGCGACCACGACGACGGGGACGGCGGCCAGGAGGATGCGGCTACGGCGGCGGCGTTCAGGCCGCTCGGACCCTTCCGGTCGGGACTCGGTCCCGGCCTTCGGCTCCGGCTCGGGGTCCCTGTCCGGTTCCCGTTCTCCGTCGGGGAGCGAGACCGTGGGTACGTCGACCTCCTGCACGTCCGAGGCGAACGCGGCCCGCTCGGACAGGCACTCGGTGAGGGCCGCCGGCCACAGCGGGGCGGTGAACGGTCCGTGCTGCGAGGCGCGTTCGAGGAGTTCGGCGGCGGTGGGGCGGCCCCCGGGGTCCTTGTCGAGGCAGGCCGCGACGACCTCGGCGAGGTCCGGCTCCAGCTCCCGCAACGGCTCCAGGTCGGGCTCTTCGTGGACGATGCGGTACAGCACGCCGTGCCCCGACTCGTCGCCGAAAGGCGGTCGGCCGCACGCCGCGTACGCGAGCATCGAGCCCAGCGCGAACACGTCGGTGGCGCCGCTCAACCTCCGTGATCCCGAGGCCTGTTCAGGAGCCATGTACGCGGGAGTGCCCACGACCACACCGGTCCGGGTCACCTGGCTCTGTTCGGCGGCCCGGGCAACGCCGAAGTCGATGAGGGTGAGGCCGTCGAGGGTCAGCATGACATTGGACGGCTTGAGGTCCCGGTGCACCATGTCCAGCGCGTGCACCTCCGCCAGCCCCGCCGCCGCCTCCCGCAGCAGCAGCCACAGCGCGTGCGCGGGCAGGGAACTGCCGTGCAGGTCAATGGCTTCCCTCAAGGTGAGCCCGGGGACGTACGCCGTGGCGAACCACGGCGGCCGTGCGGCGCGGTCGCTGGCGAGCAGCGGTGCGGTGGCATCCGCGGGCAGCCGGGAAAGGTTGTCCAGCTCATGCCCGAAACGGCGTACGAAGTCCTCGTCCTCGCCGACGACGGACGACAGCAGTTGCTTGACGGCGACGTACCGGCCCTCTTGGACCCCGAGGTACACCCGCCCCATGCCTCCGGCCCCGAGCCGGCCCGCCAGCGGAATCGATCCGATCCGGCGCGGGTCCTCCGCCTCCAGCGGCTCGGCCCCGCTTCCTCTCAGCTCCACCACATCAGCCCCGTTAGAATTGGAATCAGTTTCTAGAAATCTACTCTAGAAGCCAGAGAAGGAATCCGATGAGCCCGAAACAACAACGCGGAGAGGCGACCGCCGACTTGCTCCTCGACGCCGCGCTGCGCGTCTACGCCGCCGAGGGGGAGCGGGGCATCACGGTCGGCGCGGTCACCCGGGCCAGCGGAGTCAGTCTGGGCAGCCTCTACCACCACTTCGGCAGCATCGACAACCTTGTCGCCACGCTGACGCACCGCTGGCTGAGCCGGCTGCTGGGCGAGCTGGCCATGTCGCTGCAGGGCGCCCGCACCGCCCGTACCGGCATCCGCGCTCTCGTACGGACCTACCTGGCGTTCATCCAGGAACACCGGGACGCCGCTCTGCTTCTGCACTCCTCCACAACCGACCGTTACGGCATGGCCCAGGGCACGGAACTCCGCGACGCCCAGGAGGCCCGGCTCTCGGCCTTCGCCCAGTGGATCCAGCCCCGCGTCGACTCCGGCGAACTCGCCCCTCTTCCCCTGTCGTTGATCGAGTCCCTGGCCCTCGGCCCGGTCGTCGGCGTCGCCCGCCGCTGGCTCTCGGGCATCGACGACGTCGACCTCGACAAGGCCGCCAGGATCCTGCCGGACCGGATCTGGCGGTCACTGGCCCCATGATGCGCCTGCCCGGTCGGGTCGGGTGACGGGATGGTTCGTCTCTCTTCTCCGTCGGTAGCCCGCGCGTGCAGGAAGTAGTCGGCCCACTCCGTGATGTCGGGGTAGGAGGAGTCCCGGCTGATCCGGGTGACGGCGGAGTCGACATCGAAGTCGGTGTTACGCAGGTCAACGCCGGGGCCGAGGATGGCCCAGTGGGCTCCGCTTCGTCCGTAGGGCATGCCGACGCTGCCAGGGTTGATCACCAGGCGGCCGTGGGCGAGGCGGACACACGGCATGTGGGTATGGCCGCAGACCACGGTGCGGACGTCGGTGTCGAGCCCGCCGAACACCTCCTTCCAGCGGGCGAGGCGTGAGTCGACGAGGACGACCTCTTCGTCGTCACGTGGGGTGGCATGGCAGAACAGGACCTTCCCCAGGCCGCGCACGGGCAGGGAGAGCGATCGCGGCAGTCGGCCGAGGAGGTCGAGGACCTCGGTCGGCTGCGGGCCGGCGGCGATGTCGCCGGTGAGCACAGTGCGATCAGCGGCGCGCACGTCCGGCTCGGCCGGCACCGCCTCCAGCGCGGGCAGGACTCCGTAAACATCGGATAGGACGGCTACCCGGTTCGGCATGGGCACCACTGTGGGGTGAAGGGAGCTTGAGAGTAGGAACGTTCTCCTGGGGCGCAGCGGGGTGGCGCCGTTTCAGGGTGGAGGGTCGCCGGGCGCGCGTAGTTCTTCCGGGCTCGCCCTCCCGACCGGCGGGTGTGCATCAGCTGTGTGCATCAGCTGGTCAGGAGGAGTTCCCCGCTCGTTCATTTGGTGCGCGCGTGATCGTTTCTGCGGAAAACCTACTCACCGGTCGGCCAGGAAGAGTTCGCCTACGAGGGCCTGATCGGCCAGGCGCGCGGGTCTTAGGTTCTCCCCGGTGACCAGTTGGCAAGGCGCTCAACTCCTCATTTTTCGCTCTTCTTTGACGAAGGAGTAGATGTGGAACGTCGTACTTTCCTGCGCGGAGCCGTCATCGGCACCTCGGCCGCCGCCTTCGGCGGCACCCTCATGCACGGCGCCGCCTACGCGGCCCCGGCCCAGAACGGCCCCGGCCCGTACGGTGCGCTGGGCGTCGCCGACGCCAACGGCATCCAGCTCCCCAGTGGCTTCAGCAGCCGGCTCATCGCCCGTTCCGGCCAGGTCGTCTCCGGTTCCTCCTACACCTGGCACAACGCTCCCGACGGCGGTGCCTGCTTCGCCGACGGCAACGGCTGGATCTACGTGTCCAACTCGGAGGTCAACCCCGGCGGCAAGGTCAGCGCCGTCAAGTTCAACTCCTCGGGCACCGTCACCGGCGCTTACCAGATCCTGTCCAACACCCGGCAGAACTGTGCGGGTGGCGCCACCCCGTGGAACACCTGGCTCTCCTGCGAAGAGGTCTCCCTCGGCTCCGTCTACGAGACCGACCCGTGGGGTGTGAATGCCGCCACCCGCCGCGACGCGATGGGCAAGTTCAAGCACGAGGCCGCCGCCGCCGACCCCGTGCGCCATGTCGTCTACCTGACCGAGGACGAGACGGACGGCTGCTTCTACCGGTTCATCCCGACGACGTGGGGCAATCTGTCCTCCGGCACCCTGCAGGTGCTGGTCGCCGGCACCGGCACGTCCGGCTCCTTCACCTGGGCGACCGTGCCCGACCCGGACGGCTCGCCCACCACGACCCGCAACCAGGTCTCCGGCGCCAAGCGGTTCAACGGCGGTGAGGGCTGTCACTACGCCGGCGACACCGTCTGGTTCACCACCAAGGGCGACAACCGACTCTGGCAGCTCAACCTGACGAACAGCAGCTACGAGCTGGCCTACGACGACAACCTGGTCAATCCCGGCCCCGCCCCGCTGACCGGCGTCGACAACGTCACCGGCTCCTCCTCCGGCGACCTGTTCGTTGCCGAGGACGGCGGCAACATGGAGATCTGCATCATCACCCCGGACGACATCGTCGCGCCGTTCCTGCGGATCACCGGCCAGTCCAGCTCGGAGGTCACCGGACCGGCCTTCTCCCCCGACGGCACACGGCTGTACTTCTCCAGCCAGCGCGGCACGTCCGGCAGCTCCTCGGGCGGCATCACCTACGAGGTCACCGGCCCCTTCCGCACCTAGCCGTGACCCACCCGAAACCCGCCTCCGGGTGACCAGGGGCGGCGCGGCAGTCCCCGGTGCCGGCCGCCACGGTGGTCGGCACCGGGGGGTGGGTCCACCGCCTGACCAGGACCCCGGATCGCGCGCCTGAACATCCCGTAAGCCCGTGATCCGGTAACCGCAGATCAGGCCCGAGCGGCTCCGGGTGGCCCCGGCCCATGTGCCGGGGCCACCACCGCGGTCCCCACCCCAGCTCTCCAGAGGTCGGGCCACCGCGATGTCCGGTCGATTGTCAGGCGCGGCAGCGCAGCATCTCGAACGGCGGGTTGGCGCGGTAGTCCGCCCAGTGGTCCTCGCCGAACTCGCGTACGCCGGCCTCGGACACGTTCAGCGGCACCCAGGTCAGCTCGCTGAATCCGCCGGCCCGCAGAGCCTTCTCGAGGACCTCGCGGCGCGGGCGGTTGGCGACGAACGAGACCGGGTGGTCGAGCAGCGCCGTGACCCGCACCTGCGGGCCGACCTCGGCCTCCTCGCCGGTCAGCTCGCAGCGGAACCCGTACTTCTCCGGGGACGGTCCGTCGAAGCGGAAGTCGGGCGACTGGTTGAGCACGAAGAACTCGCCGCCGGGCTTCAAGTTCTGGTGCACGGAGCGGCACATCCGCTCCATGGTGGCGACGTCCGACGCGTAGTTGAGCATGTTGACGCCGAGCGCCACGTCGAAGCGCTGCTCGAGCGACCGCAGTTCGGCCACGTCGCCCACCTCGTAGCGCACGCCCAGCGGGGCGCGCTCCTCCAACCCCTGTGCCACCGCGACCATTTCGCCGGAGATCTCGACTCCGAGCACCTCCGTGGCGCCGCGCCGCTTGAACTCCCTGCTGTAGAAGCCGGTACCGGACGCCAGATCGAGGACCGACTTGCCGCGTACGTCCCCGACCAGGGCCAGGAACCCGGGCACTGCCGCATAATGCTCCAGCGGCAGGGCCTTGAAGCCCTCGTACGCCTCACCGATCTCGTCATACTGCTGGACGCTCACCGTGCTGTCCTCCCGTGCGCTTCGTCATGTCATGGGCCTCGGCTCCCCGCTCCCGGGACACGCCGCAGCCTCTGGCTGGCAGTCTCTCCACATCCCGGCAGGCCGTCGTACTGGCAGAAGCCACAAAGATGCCGACATCGTCCCGGCTCCGGGTACAAGCGGGCGTACGGGTTCGCGCGGATGACGGACAGCCTCGGCGTGATCTTCGGCCCGCTCCTCGCGCTCGGTCTGGTCGCCTGGCTCGGCGTGCAGTCGGCCATCGGCCTGTCCGCCATCCCCGGCCTGCCGGCCGCTGCCGCGATCGTCCAGCGATCCGGTGGGCCCAACAGCCCACCACCCGGGGTGATATGGCGTTGACGATCCGCCTCCGGCCTCTGCTGCGTCCTCAACGGGCAGCAGAGCCGCGACAAGGTCAATCATGCAGCTCACCGACGACAGCCGACGACAGCCGACGACAGTCGGCGGTAGCCGCCGCGCGGTGGCGGAAGTCATGGGCTGTCGGGCCTGACCAGTCCCGTCTGGTACGCGATGACCACGAGTTGGGCCCGGTCCCGGGCGCCCAGCTTGGTCATCGCGCGGTTGGCATGGGTCTTGGCAGTGAGCGGGGTGACGAAGAGCCGTTCGGCGATCTCGTCGTTGGACAGGCCGGATGCGACAAGGGTGACCACCTCGCGCTCCCGCGGGGTGAGGGGGGCAACCAGTTGCGGTGCTGCGGCCCGGTCGGGTGGCGCGGGCTGGGCCAGGAAGCGGGTGATCAGGGCTTTGGTCGCGGCCGGCGAGAGCAGGGAGTTGCCGTCGGCGACCACGCGGATGGCATCGAGGAGTTCGTCAGGGTTGATGCCCTTGCCGAGAAAGCCGCTCGCCCCGGCGCGTAGCGCCTCAGCGACGTACTCCTCGTTCTCGAAGGTGGTCAGCACCAGGACCTTCACACCCGCGAGGTCCTCGTCCTCGCTGATCAGCCTGGTCGCAGCGAGTCCGTCGAGGTCGGGCATCCGGATGTCCATGAGCACCAGGTCGGCACGGTGGCTACGGGCCGATGCGACGGCTTCGCGTCCCGTTGCGGCCTCCGCGACGACCTCCATGTCGGGGGCGGAGTCGATGAGCATCCGGAAGGTGCCGCGCAGGAGTGCCTGGTCGTCGGCGAGCAGCACACGGATGGTCATGGTCAGCCCTTTCGGCCGGTGCGCAGCGGCAGTTCGGCGTCGATCCGGAAGCCCCCGCCGGGGCGTGGTCCGGCGGCGAGGGTACCTCCGGCGGCCTTGGCCCGCTCGCGCATCCCGATCACGCCGTGGCCGCTGCGGGCGGCAGGAGTTCCGTCGGTGTCCGTGACGGCAGCGCTGTTCCCGCGGGCGTTTCTGCCGCTGCCGCGGGCATTGCTGGTGCTGGTGCTGCCGTCGTCCTCGACGGCTATCCGCAGGACGTCGGCGCGGAAGTCCAGGCGGATCCGCGCCGACGCCGGTCCGGCGTGCTTGCGCGTATTGGTCAGGGCCTCCTGGATGATCCGAAAGGCCGTCAGATCGCTGAGAGGTGTCAGCTCGCGCGGATTCCCGGTGCGCGCCAGCGTGACATGGAGACCGGAGTGGCGGAAGGAGTCCAGCAGACCGTCGAGGCCGGCGAGCCCGGGCTCCGGTTCGCGGGGCGCAACCGGGTCTTCGCCGTGCCGGAGCAGTCCTACGGTGGCACGCAGTTCGTCCAGCGCTGCCCGGCTGGTGTCCCGGATCCGTTCGAGTGCCTGGTAGGCGTGCTCGGGGTCGGTGCGCATGAGGTGGTGGGCGACACCCGCCTGGGCGTTGACCAGGGTGATGTGGTGGGCCACGACATCATGCAACTCCCGGGCGATCCGGATGCGTTCCGCGGTGACCCGGCGGCAGGCTTCTTCCTCCTTGGTGCGCTCGGCCCGTTCGGCTCGCTCGACGGCGGCGGCGAGCACTTCGCGGCGGCTGCGGACGGCGTCGCCGACGGCCACCGCCATGACCGTCCAGGCGATCAGGGCAAGGGCCTGCGGGAGCTTCTCCACGTCCGGGCGGAGGACCAGTGACGCGGTGATAAAGGCGACGGCTGCGCCCATGCCGACGCGCCAGGCACGAAGCCGGTCGGTGCGGATCGCCAGCGTATAGAGCGCAGCGGCCGTGGCGGCGGGCATCGGCCGGGGGAGAGGCAGCAGGGCAAATTGGGCCAGGTGGAGGGCCGCCGTCATGGCTACCACGGTAAGCGGCCAGCGGCTTCGGGCGATCAGTGGCACACAGGAGATCGCGAGAGCGATGACGGACCAGGCGACCGGAGCGCGGTAGGCGTAGGCGAAGGCGACGGCCAGCGGGGTGGCCAGGAGGAAGCAGGCCACCGCGAAGGCCAGATCGCCCAGGGGTGGCCGGGCTGCCCGCTGCCACTCCCTGAGCCGGTTGGTCATCTGCACTCCCACACCGTACGCAGCTGCGGTCATCGGTGGCTCCTCGCTACGGGGAGGGGGCGAAGCCCGCGCGCCGCGGGGCCTGGGTCGCGGTGCGGCCCGCGGCCGACGCGCCCACCAGGACGAGGTGGTCCACGGCGGGCACTACTCCACCACCTCGATCGCCAGCGCGGGGCAGCGGGCGGCGGCCTCCTTGACCTGGGGCAGCAACTCCTCCGGCGGGAGGGCGTCGAGCAGTACGACGATGCCGTCCTCGTCCCGCTGGTCGAAGACGTCGACGGCAGCCAGTACGCACTGGCCCGCTCCGACGCACCTGTCCTCATCAATGACAATCTTCATCGGGATCCTCCGAGTGATGATGTGTGGTCCGACGACTCGCTGCACTCGCGCCGGCCTCACCAGGTCACCGGCAGTTCGCGGACCCCGTAGACGAGCATGTTGTCGCGCATGGGCACCTGCTCCACCGGCACCGCAAGCCGCAGCGTCGGGAACCGGTCCAGCAGCGCGGACAGAGCGGCCTTCATCTCCACCCGGGCCAGCTGCTGACCGAGGCACTGGTGGATACCGTGGCCGAACGCCAGATGCGGGCCGTACGGCCGGCCGACGTCCAACTGCTCCGGGTCGCCGGTGAAGTGTGCCGCGTCCCGGTTCCCGGACGTCAGGGAGGCGAGCACCGTGCTGCCTGCCTTGATCTTGTGGCCGTTCAGCTCCACGTCCTCCAGCGCCGTGCGCCGCAACCCGAACTGAACGATCGTCAGATAGCGCAGCAGCTCCTCCACCGCCCCGTCCATCAGGGACGGGGCGGCGCGCAGTGCCGCCAGCTGATCAGGGGTGCGCAGCAGACACATGGTGCCCAGCGCGATCATGTTGGCGGTCGTCTCATGCCCGGCGAGCAGCAACAGCGCCCCGACACCCGCCAGTTCGTCGTCGGTCAGCTCGCCGGAGCGGACCAGGTCGCTGAGGATGTCGTCGGTGGGGTTCGCACGCTTGGCGACCGCCAGTCGGTGGATGTACCCGTGGAGCGCTTGCTGCGCCTGCTGGACCTCCTCGGAACTCACATCGAGCCGGAGGAGCGTGGCCGAGTTCCACTGGAACTCCTCACGGTCGGCGTACGGCACTCCCAGCAGCTCGCAGATCACCAGCGAGGGAACCGGCAGGGCGAAGGCCTGGACGAGATCGACCGGGCCCTCGGCTCCGGCCATCGCGTCCAGCCGCTCGGCGACGATCTGCTCCACCGCCGGGGTCAACTTCCTCATGCGGCGCACGGTGAACTGTCCGGTGAGCAGCCGCCGGAGCCGGGTGTGCTCCGGCGGGTCCATCATGAGGAACATCCCGGGAGCAGGCGGTGGTACCGGTGCGTCCTGCGCCGTGGAGTCGCCGGTCCGCGCAAAGCGGCGCTTCGCGCTGAACCGCGGGTCGGTGAGGACCCGCCGCACGTCGTCGTACCTGGTGACCAGCCAGCCGGCCGTACCCTCCGGGAGGGTCACCGGCGTGATCGGTTCCTGCTCACGCAGCGTCCGGTACTCCGCCGGCGGGTCGAAGGGGCAGGTCCGCACCATGGGCTGGGTCCTGGTGGGCTGGGGAGACGTCACGGAAGAGTCCTTTCCAGACAGGGGGATATCTCGGTGTTCATGAGGTCGTTCCTGGCGTCGTTCATGAGGTCGCTCCTGCCGTGGTGGGTGCCGCAGCGGTGCTCACCGACGGCACGCAGGTAGACGCGCCAGCCGAGCAGCAGGTCGAGCGCGAGGACGAGCGGCACGAAGCTGTCGACGAAGCCGAGCGCGACGGCCTGGCCGGACAGGAACAGCGGCAGCTGGATCGCCAGCGTCACAAGGCTCCCGGCGAGGATGACCAGGTTGCCCTTGATGTACGCCCGGCGCCGCACCCTGCACCGGCGCCAGCCGGTCCCCTCCTTCGTGACCAGCCCGACCACCACGCCCATCAGCGGCCGACCGAGCAACAGCAGCACGGCGTTCACCACGGCCATCACGCAGTGCACTGTCAGGGGCAGCAGGAAGAAGTCGGTGGCCTGTCCGGTCCGTGCGGCCAGAGCACCCTGGACACACACCACGCCGAGAACCGCGAGTGCGCGCCACACCGGTTCCCTGCACACCACCCGGTAGACGCAGACCCCGGCCCCGACCGCCAAGGCGAGCACCAGCGCGACGGCAAGCCGGTGGGTAAGGCCGAAGCTCACGGTGAATCCGAAGACGGGCGCAACATCGACCACCGCCGCGCGCAGTCGATCGCGTGCGGCCGCCCGGACGGCGCCCGCACCGTCCTCCACATGACGTGCTCCAGGGCCCACGGCTGCTCCACTCTCCTCGACCTCCGGTGCGCATGTCGCCGCTTGCGGCACAGTCCACCGTGCCGTCCCGCCCCGAGCCTGTCGTCGCCCGTCCGCAGACTCTTGGCCTGCCGCAAACGCAGTACGAGGCCGCCGCGCCTACCACGAGCGCAGACCTCGCACACCTGCCACCGGGGCTCGACGGACCCACCGTCGCAACGGGTCCCGGCGGCACCCATCGTGAGGAGCTCCTCCAGGGCGTTTGTGCAGAACCTGATGGCCGCCGTGATGCCGCGCCTGGTGTACGGGGAAGGCGCGGCCTTCAGGGACGCCGCCCAGGCATCCCGTCGCGTTCCACCGAACCGGTGGTGAGTTGTTCCCGCGTCCCGATCGCGGAGCAGCATGGCAGCGACGAGGACGTGTCGTGCGAGCGGCTGGCGCTTGTTCGGGGCTGGAGCGAGCGACACGGGATGCGTTGACCAGCCGGCTGACGCGCATCGACGAACTGGGATGGAGGGAGCTGGCGTGGGCCGCGTTCCAGGAGGCGGTCAGTTTCTTGTTCGAGACTGACGTCGATGTCGTCGCCACTGTCCACGCACACCACGCCCCATTCGCCGACGCCCTCAAGCGGCGTGCCGACATCGAACTCGTCCAGTTGACCCGGGCGAGCCGCGGCGCCGTCCCCGGAGAGCTCGCAGTGCAGCTGGAGAGCTGCTGATTCGCCGCATGTCGACGGTGGACGGCCATTGCTGTCGCTCGTGGTCACACCGGGCGGCTCAGCAGACCGTCGGCCTGGTTCGCGATGCTCGCGGCCTACGGCCTCGTCCTGGAAGACACCGACGCACGGTTCATCATGACAAGGAGCCCACCGGTTTCGGACAGTGGGTGGCCGAATGCCGCCTCGGGACGTTGCTGGTGAGCGGGCCTGAAGGCCCCCACCTTCGGCGAGGACAGGGACAATGCCGGCCCGCACTCCTGACGTTGTTGGCAGGGCAACGGGCCGGCCCCATGCCCGTCGTGGGTCAGCGGTGGGTGAAGTCGGGCGGGCGCTTGTCGACGAAGGCGCTCATGCCCTCTTTCTGGTCGGCGGTCGCGAACACCGCGTGGAAGAGTCTGCGTTCGAAGCGCACCCCCTCCGCCAGGGTGGTTTCAAGGCGCGCGCCACCGCCTCCTTCGCCATCATCGCGACCGGAAGCGACATCCCCGCGACCGTATCGGCGACCGTGACCGCGACCGTGACCGCGACCGCGACCGCGACCGCGAGCGCCTCGCCGAGCAGTGCGTCCGCGGGGACGACGCGCGAGACGAGCCCGGCACGCACCGCCTCGGCGGCATCCATGGTGCGACCGGTCAGACACAGCTCCATGGCCTTGGCCTTGCCGACGCCCTGGTCAGCCGTTGGGAGCCGCCGATGCCGGGGATCACCCCCAGCTTGATCTCCGGCTGGCCGAAGACCGCGGTGTCGGCGGCGAGAAGGATGTCGCAGAGCATCGCCAGTTCGCAGCCGCCGCCGAGTGCGTATCCGGAGACGGCGGCGAGGGTCGGCGTCCGCAGCGCGCCGAGCCGGTCAGCACGATGCAGCCGATGTCCGGATCGCGGTCGAGCGCCTCTGTGGCCGCCACGACCTCGTTCATCACCTGAAGTTGAGTGCGTTGAGCGCTTCTGGCCGGTTGAGGGCGAGCAGGCCGTGCGGCCCTTGCGTTCGACGAGGATTGTCTCGTACGCAGACTCGGCAGACTTCGCGGAGTCCGCGGAGTCCACGGAGTCCACGGATTCCGTGGTCATGTGCGATTGCCCTTTCCTGACGCGCCCCTGATCGTTCGGACGATTCCCGAGAAGTCCTCGTTGGCGCCGGTATTCTCCGCGTAGTGGGCAGACAACTCGGCCGCTCGCAAAGCGAGTTCGGTGGGTACGTTCCCTGCGCGGGCTGCACTGGCGGCGAGGCCCCGAACCTTTTTTGGCCATCAGGGGGCTGCGAATCCGGGCAGATAGTCGCGGTTGGCGGGGCTGCCCGGCACCGGTCCGGGAACCGGGCAATTGACGGTCAGGGACCAGCACTGGCCCGACGCGGTGGACGCTACGTCGAACAGGGCCTGGTGGGAGAGCCCCAGGCTTTCGCCGAGCACGAACGCCTCGCTGACTGCGATCACCGAGACGCCCAGAATCATGTTGTTGCAGATCTTGGCGGCCTGCCCGGCGCCCGCGCCGCCGCATTGCACGGCCTTCTTGCCCATGGCGGCCCACAGCGCTTCAGCCTCGGTGAACTCCGTCTCACCACCGCCGGCCATGAAGGTGAGCGTGGCCGCCTCGGCTCCGACGACGCCGCCGGAGACGGGCGTTCTGTGGGGGTCCCGCGAGTGCGGTGGACTGTTGCACTGGGCGGGCTGCGGGGCTGAGTTGAACAGGTACTCCAGCCGTGTCGTGCACGTTGTGGATGTCGTTGTGGACGCAGGCACGACTGAGGAGAGAGCACGTGCAAGCATTCAAAGTCCTTATGCCTTCGGGCGATTGCTACTGGACCGTGCTGGATCAGCAGATGCAGGTGATGCCCGCCGCCGACGGGTTCCTGCGCTACGTACGGTTCAGCCAGGACCGAGCCGAGTCAACGACGGAGGCGTACGCGAGAGCCATCGTTCTGTTCCTGCGCTGGTGCGCCCTGCTGGGTCTGGACTGGCGCTCGGCGGCGGGACATCTGGGGGCGTTCATGCTGTGGCTTCGCCACGCTCCCGCCTCCGCGACGGTGGGCTGGGTCTCGCCTGGTCCAGGTGCCAAGCCGGTCCGCGGACCGCGCCGGATCAACCGCATCCTGATCGCGGCCCGTGGCCTGCTGGTGTTCGCCGCGGGTACCGGCGACGTCCCGTCCTCGGTCGTCTCGCAGATCTACGAGATCGCCGACACTCGTGATCTGCCGCCCGAGGCCGCCGGCTCCGACAGCGGCTTGCACTACCGGCTGCGCGCCCGCCACCGGGTCAAGGAACCGCAGTCCAACGTGGACCGCGCCTCCGATGAGGAGGCGGTCGGCATGCTGCGGGCCTGCTGCTCGGCCCGCGATCTGTTCCTGATCATCGTCATGGCTCGGGCCGGTCTGCGGCGGAGCCAGACCGTGGGTCTGCATCGCGAGGACGTTCATTTCCTCGTCGACTCCAGCGCTCTGGGCTGCGACTTTCCCGGCCCGCACTTGCACGTCGTGCGTCGCCGGAACATCAACGGCACCTGGTCGAAGTCCCGGGACTCCCACATCGTTCCCGTCGACCGTCTTGTCGTCCAGGCCCACGACCAGTACGTCTTCGAGCGCAGAGCCCTGCTCGGCGATGACCTGAGCGACTTCGTCTTCGTGAACCTCTTCCGCGAGCCGATCGGCTCGCCGATGCGGCCGGACGGGGTCAACGATCTTGCCACTGCTCTGTCGAAGAGGGCTGGGCTCAGCCGCGTGATTAAACCGCATATGTTGCGGCACTGTTTTGGCAGCAACGTGGCTAATGCCGGTGGCGAGTTGGACGTGATCCAGGCTCTGCTCGGTCAACGCTCCCCCTCCTCGGCGAAGCCATACCTCCACCCCAGCCGACAGCGGCTTCGCGATGCCGTCGAGCGCGTCGGCAGCCCCCGACTCACGACGGGGGCCACGCGATGACCCTGGCCGCGTTGCACTCGGCGCCCCCAGAGGCGGAAGATCCGGCAGCGTTTCTCTGGCGGCTGGTTCCGAGCGAGTTCCTTGCCGAGATCGGATGGGACGCTCAGCGCCAGGTGCTGGCGATGCCCATGGACCATCCGCTGCTGGGCTGGACTCCCTGCAAGACGGCCGACTGCGGCTCGCCGACCCGAGCCCGCACCAGCCTGTGTCAGTCCTGCGAGCATTCGTTGGCCGCTAGCGGACAGGACCAGGACGCCTTCCTCGCCGCCCACCGCAGGAACCGCCGCTTCGGCGTCGATCGCTGCGCGGTCGGATGTCCTCGCCCTTGGAAGTCCAGCCGTGCTGCACTTTGCGAAGCTCACCTGCACCAGCAGCAGTTCATCCACAAGGTGTCCATCGAGGAGTTCCTCGCCAGGCCCACGGTCGCTCCACTGCCCGGGTTCGGACAATGCAAGGTCCTCGCCTGCGACCGCTTCCGATCCGGCAGGCAGCACGAGTTCTGCAAAGCCCATCGCGCCCGCTGGCGCCAGGACCTGCGAGCCGACTCCAGCCTGGATGAAGAGACCTGGTGCCGCCTGCAGTCCCCGGTCCCCGTGCTCAACAACGTCACCTTGCGGGGCCTGTCTCCGCTGACCAGCGCCCAAATCGTCCACGGCGTCTATGAACGCTGTCGTCAGGGACTCAAGACCCCTCTCAACGAGCTGAGACCGCTGGTCAACGACCTCCGGAGACAGCAGTCGGCCTCCGTCGACGACCTCAACACCGATCGCGGACAACGGGCCCGCTGCCTGCTCTCGTCCTTCCAACTCGTCCACCGCCGGGCGACGTCCTCGCCGGCCAGTGAGTTCCTCAAGGACACCTGGGACCTGCACGTGTTCGGCCACTCGGGATGGCTCCGCTTCGGACAGATCACCCAGCCATGGCTTCGGCAAGCCGCCAAACGCTGGGCCATCGACGACCTGCCCCACCGTCGCGGCGACAGTACCGGCGCCACCGTCCAGTGCCACATCGCCTACATGGCCAAGCTCTCCGAGAGCCTGCGCCTGCAGAATGCCGCGCAGGGCCTGGACATCGTCACACTCGGCCGCGACGACATCGTGCAGTTCACCAACCGGCTCTCCTACCTGGAATCCCGCAAGGACCTCACTACCCGCCTGCGGCGGCAGACCTGCCGCCATGTCCGGCGCATGCTCACCCGCATGCGGGTCCTCGGGCTGACCCGAGCTGGAGAACCCCTGGAAGGGCTGGCACCCGACTTCGCCCTGCGGGAAGAAGACATCCCCCGCGAAGCCGAGCGCGGCGACGAACCCGGCCGAGCCCTGCCCCTGGAAATCGTACGCATTCTCTGCGACGCCCTCCCGCTTCTGGACTCGATGGCGTCGCGCGACTTCCGCGTCGCCATCGAACTCCTCATCGACACCGGCCGCCGTCCCGACGAGATCTGCCAGCTGGCCTGGGACTGCCTCCGCCAGGACAAGGAGGGCGGCTGGGTGCTGATCTACGACAACCTCAAGGAACAGCGGATGGGCCGCGAGCTGCCCATCACCGCAGCAACAGCCAAGATCATCCAGGAACAGCAGCAGGCCGCCCGCGGGCGCTTCCCGAATACCGACTCCCAGCAGCTGAAGCTGCTGGGCCGTACCCAGCGCAACCACTTCGGCCTGCACGGCCTCAGCGATAGCACCCTCACGCACAAGCACCGCGACTGGGTCGAGAGCCTGCCCCCGCTGATCATGTCCACCGGCCGTGAATTCCCCAAGCAGGACGTCATCCCCTACTCGCACCGCCATACCTATGCCCAACGGCATGCGGACGCCGGTGTCCCCGTCGACGTCCTGAGTGAGCTCATGGACCACGACTCTCTCCGAGCCACACAGACCTACTACCGAGTCGGCGAAGCCCGGCGCAGAGCCGCCGTCGACCAGGTCGCCCGTCACCAACTGGACCGGCACGGAGCCCCGATCTGGCGCGAAGTCGAGACCTTAATCGACGGGCAGCGCGCCCGCCACGCCCGCCACGCGATCGGCAAGGTCGCCGTCCCCTTCGGTGGCTGCACCGAGCCGAGCAACGTCCAGGTGGGCGGCGGAGCTTGCCCGTTCCGCTGGCAGTGCGGCGGCTGCGACCACTTCCGCACCGACCCCTCCTACCTCCCCGAGCTGAAGGCATACCTAGACGACCTCCGACGCACCAAGGAGCGCGTGCTGTCCGCCACCGGGCTGGACGACTGGGCCAGAGAGAAGGCCATCCCCTCCGAGCAGGAGATCGAGCGGATCAAGAACCTCATCAGCCGGGCCGAGGATCACCTCGACCACCTCTCGGAAGCCGAGCAGAGCGAACTGGAGGAAGCAATCGCTCTCATTCGCCGCGGGCGCCAGGCCATCCCCCTAGGGACTGTTCTTGGTTGTGATCAATGGGTTGACCGGAGGCTGGCGATCCAGATCGTCGCGGCACGGAGGTGGACTCCGGCGAGGTAGCTCTCGGGAGACTTGTCATAGCGGGTGGCGATGCCCCGCC